>CALDQH010000022.1 GCA_937911935.1 uncultured Bacteroidales bacterium
GTTATCCTTACCTTGGACCGCGAAGAACGCAAAATGTCGTTGGGTATCAAACAACTAAAAGAAGATCCATGGTTGAACATCGACAGCAAATATCCTGTTGGTAGCAAACACACTGCAAAAGTTCGCAACTTTACCAACTTTGGTGTATTCGTAGAATTAGAAGAAGGTGTTGACGGTTTGATCCACATCTCTGACCTTTCTTGGACCAAAAAAATCAAACACCCATCAGAATTTACTCAATTGGGCGCTGAAATCGAAATCCAAGTATTGGAAATCGACAAAGAAAATCGTCGTTTGAGCTTGGGTCACAAACAATTGGAAGAAAACCCATGGGACGTTTACGAAACCATCTTTACCGTTGATTCTATCCACCAAGGTACCATCGCCGAATTGATGGACAAAGGTGCGGTAATCACCCTAGAACACGGCATCGAAGGCTTTGCTACTCCTAAACACTTGGTAAAAGAAGACGGCAGCAACGCCGCTCAAGGCGAAACTCTTTCGTTCAAAGTAATTGAGTTCAACAAAGAAGCTAAACGCATCATCTTGTCGCACAGCCGCGTATTCGAAGATGAACAAAAAGCTGCTGAACCTGCTGAACCTAAAAAAGCTGCTAAAAAAGCCGCTAAAAAAGAAGAAATGCCATCTATCGAAAAAACCACTTTAGGTGACCTTGAAGGTTTGGCTGCTCTTAAAGAAGAGTTGGCTAAAAGCGAAGCTAAAAGCAAAAAAGCTACCAAAAAAGACGCTGAATAATAATCAGTAACTTATCATTCAAAATAGTCCAACCTTTTTGGTTGGGCTATTTTTTTTTCTTATCTTCGCTATCAAATCAATTACTATGAGCGACCTTCTCGAAATAACGCCGCAAAACGCCTCATCCTACACAGATGATAATGTCATTACATTAGAAGGGCTAGAACACGTTCGTTTACGTCCTGGCATGTATATAGGCAAATTAGGCGATGGTTCTTCGGCAGACGATGGCATTTATGTACTACTCAAAGAGGTTGTCGATAATTCTATCGACGAGTTTAGAATGAAGAGTGGCAATACCATCGAAATAAACATCCAAGATCGTACCGTTAGCGTACGAGACTACGGACGTGGCATCCCTCAAGGAAAGTTAGTCGATTGTGTATCCATTATGAATACAGGTGCCAAATACGACACCAAATCCTTTCAAAAATCAGTGGGATTAAACGGTGTTGGTACCAAAGCCGTAAACGCCTTATCATCATCCTTTACAGCCATTTCCTACCGCGATGGCATGGAAAAACGAGCCGACTTTAAAGAGGGCAAGTTAGTAAAAGAATACGAACTTACCCCTACCACCCAAAAGAACGGCACTTTTATTCAGTTTACCCCAGACACAAGTCCTAATCTATTTGGTAACTACAATTATCGAAGCGATTATATCGAAACCATGCTTCGAAATTACAGTTACCTAAACCAAGGACTCGTTCTCAACTATAACGGCCAAAAGATTGTTTCTAAAAACGGTTTATTCGACCTTCTAAACGAAAAATGTACAGGCGAAATCCTATACCCCATCGTTCACCTTAAAGGCGAAGACATCGAAGTTGCTTTTACCCATAGCGATCAATACGGCGAAGAATACTATTCATTCGTCAACGGGCAACATACTACCCAGGGTGGTACACATCAAGCGGCACTTAAAGAGCACATAGCCCGCACCATAAAAGATTTCTTTGGCAAGAATTTCGAGTTACAAGATATACGTGGTGGCATTGTAGCGACCATATCTATCAATGTTATTGAGCCTACATTCGAGAGCCAAACCAAAATCAAGTTAGGCTCCACCAACATGGCTCCCGACCACGACAAAAACGGCAATCCCTACCCCTTTTCGGGCATGAGTGTCAACAAATACGTGGGCGATTTTCTCAAAAAAGAACTCGACAACTACTTGCATAAGAACCCCGAAATGACCGAGGTTCTGCTCAAAAAGATTCAAGACACCGAAAGGGAACGCAAAGCAGTAGCCAACGTTACCAAACAAGAGCGCGAACGCGCCAAAAAAGTAAACATGCACAACCGCAAATTACGCGATTGTCGCATACATTTTAACGACACCCGAGGCGACAGACAATCAGAAAGCTGTATTTTTATCACCGAGGGCGACTCTGCGAGTGGTTCTATCACAAAAAGCCGCGATGTCAATACACAAGCCGTTTTCAGTTTACGCGGAAAGCCCCTAAACTGTTTTGGCATGAACAAAGGCGAGACTTTTAAAAACGAAGAATTCAACTTGCTTCAAGCCGCTCTAAACATCGAAAACGGATTAGAAGACTTACGATACAACAAAGTCATTGTAGCTACCGATGCCGACGACGACGGCATGCACATCCGATTACTTTTAATGAACTTTTTTCTCCAATTCTACCCAGAATTGGTCAAATCAGGACATGTTTACATCCTACAAACTCCCTTGTTCCGTGTACGCGATAAAAAAGAAACCTTTTACTGTTACACAGACGAAGAACGCATCAATGCCATCAACAAATTGGGAGCTAAAGCAGAAATTACTCGATTCAAGGGGTTAGGAGAAATCTCACCCGACGAGTTCAAACATTTTATCGGAAAAGACATGCGCCTGGATCAAGTTCATTTACACAAAGAAGATGCCTTATCCAGTTTACTACGCTTTTACATGGGCGAAAATACGCAAGATAGGCAAAACTTCATCATTCAGAACCTACGCATCGAACAAGATATCGAAGAAGAATTGTTAGAAGAAACCAACTAAAACCAGCATCAAACAAGGTTTTTGATGCAATTATTTTGTTATCAGAAAAAAAAATGTTTCTTTTGCAGATAGAAAATAATTAAATACTATTCATATGAAAAATTTAGGAATCATTGTCGTTCTTTTGGGTGTTTTAGCCCTTATTATCCCTGCATTTGCAGATTTTCAGTCAAATCTAACATTGGGCATTGGTGCCATAATCATGCTATTAGGTGCATTCTTACACGTTTTCATGCTCAAAAGAGATATCGATAAGAACTAAAATTATCTCCATAGAAAAACAAAAAGGCTGACATCAATGTCAGCCTTTTTGCGTATCAGGTTGTTGTTCATTACAATCCAAGAGATGCTTTCACAGCCAATACTTTTTCTTCGGCAGCAGCATTTACTGCTTCGTACTCATCAGCACTTGCCAAAGGCAATTTCACTTCGATATAGAACTTAATTTTGGGTTCTGTTCCCGAAGGACGTACCGATACTTTAGTTCCATCTTGGGTAAAGTATTGCAATACGTTAGCTGTTTCAGGCATTTCCAATTCGGTGGTTTGACCAGCCAACAAATCAATTTGACGCAAAGTTCCGTAATCTTTAATGACAGTAACAGGCGAGCCAGCCAATTCTTTTGGAGGATTGCTGCGGAAACGAGTCATCATTTCTTTGATTTCTTCGGCACCACTTTTGCCTTTTTTCACTACAGAAATACCTTTTTCTTTCGAGAAACCAAATTTAACGTAAATTTCTTGAATCAAATCGTAAAGCGATTTGCCATTATCTTTAGCCCAAGCAGCCACCTCTGCAATTAGCACGCAAGCCGAAACGGCATCTTTATCGCGTACAAAGTCTTCTGCCAAGAAACCGTAGCTTTCCTCGCCACCGCCAATGTATTGCATTTTGCCTTCGTTTTCGCGCATAACAGCAGCAATCCATTTAAAGCCAGTATAGCAATCAAAGTAAGGCACATTGAATTTACGGGCAATCGACGCAATCATTTCGGTTGTTACGATGGTTTTAACGATGTACTCTTTGCCTTTTAGCTTGCCCAATTCCGACCAACGAGTTAGCAAGTAGTAAATAAACAACATGGCAGTTTGGTTACCATTTACCAAAATCCATTCACCCTTGCTGTTTTTAATAGCAATACCCAAACGGTCTGCATCAGGGTCAGAAGCCATTACCATATCAGCATCTACTTCTTTGGCTTTTTCTACAGCCATAGCCAATGCAGCAGGTTCCTCGGGGTTAGGCGATACAACAGTTGGGAAATCACCCGTCAACACGTTTTGTTCAGGCACATCCACAATATTTTCAAAACCGTACATTTTCAATGCACGTGGAATCAAGGTAGCACCTGTACCGTGAATAGGGGTATAAACAATCTTCATATCCTTGTTACGACGAATCGAATCGGGCGACAAGGTAAGTTTGCTAATTTTTTCCAAGAAAACGCTATCTACGTTTTCGCCGATAATTTCAATCAACTCAGGGTTACCGGTAAATTTCACATCATCTACCGATTTAATCTTGTTTACTTCCGATATGATATTGGTATCGTGTGGAGCAATTACTTGCGCACCATCTGCCCAATATGCCTTGTAGCCATTGTATTCTTTTGGATTGTGCGACGCAGTTACTACAATACCACTTTGGCAACCCAAGTGACGAATAGCAAACGAAATTTCAGGAGTAGGACGCAAATCTTCGAACAAATATACCTTAATACCATTTGCCGAAAAAATGTTTGCTGCTGTTTCTGCAAACAAACGGCTGTTATTGCGGCAGTCATGACCCACTACTACTTTGATTTCTTGACCCTTAAATTCTTTTTTAAGGTAATTGCTCAAACCTTGTGTTGCACTTCCTACCGTGTATATATTCATACGATTAGAACCTACGCCCATAATACCACGCAAGCCACCCGTACCAAATTCCAAATCTTTATAAAAGGACTCTATCAACTCGGTAGTATCTGCACTTTCCATCAATGCTTTTACAGTCGCTTTTGTATCAGCATCGTAGTTTCCATCCAACCAAAGTTGTGCTTTTTTTCTTACATCTTCAAGCAAATTATTTTCCATATCAATAGTTTTAATTTTGGGCAAATGTACGCTTATTTTTTCAATCTTCCAAATCCACAAAGAACTCACTTTTTCTTATTTTTCATTGCAATTTCCAAAAATATTTGTGTATTTTTGCAGAAATAAATTTCAAAATGAAACTATTTGTCGTCGTCATGAATAATAACCTTGTATCGGTCGTGGTAAAAACGAATCGATAGGGGTAGGATTGTACTGGCGACAACACCATTTTACCTGTCAATCTTCCCCCAAAAAGGGAAGTTTTTTTATTTTAATAAGCAATTACAACAAAACACATAAACAATGAAAAATCCACTTAGAAGTGCACAAAGCACAGAAGGACGCCGCATGGCAGGAGCCAGAGCACTTTGGGTTGCCAACGGCATGAAACGCGAACAAATCGGCAAACCCATCATAGCCATTGTTAATTCGTTTACCCAATTTGTACCAGGACACGTACACCTACACCAAATTGGTCAAGAAATAAAACAAGAAATAGAAAAATTAGGTTGTTTTGCAGCCGAATTCAATACCATCGCCATTGACGATGGTATCGCTATGGGCCACGATGGTATGTTATACTCGTTGCCTAGCCGCGATATTATTGCAGATAGCGTTGAATACATGGTTAACGCCCACAAAGCCGATGCTATGATTTGCATCAGCAACTGCGACAAAATTACCCCAGGTATGCTTATGGCATCGATGCGCCTTAACATCCCAACTATTTTTGTATCGGGTGGTCCCATGGAAGCAGGTAGTTGGAAAAATCGTCATGTAGACTTAATCGATGCCATGGTACAATCGGCAGATAGTACAGTTTCAGACGACGATGTAGCCAGTTTAGAACGTTCTGCATGTCCTTCTTGCGGCTGTTGTTCGGGCATGTTCACCGCCAACTCCATGAACTGCCTAAACGAAGCCTTAGGCATGGCACTTCCTGGCAACGGGACCGTTTTGGCTACCCATAAGGTGCGCAAAGAGTTATTTATGCAAGCTGCGCAAAAAATTGTAGAAAACGCCTACAAATACTACCGCGATGGCGACGAAAGCGTACTTCCTCGTAGCATTGCTACCCGCGATGCTTTCTTAAATGCCATGACACTCGATATTGCCATGGGCGGATCTACCAATACCGTACTTCACCTATTGGCCATTGCAAGAGAAGCTGGCGCACATTTTACCATGGACGACATTGATGCCCTATCGCGCAAAACTCCCTGCTTGTGCAAAGTAGCCCCCAACACCCAAAAATACCACGTTCAAGACGTTAACCGTGCAGGCGGTATTTTAGGAATCATGGAATGCCTTGCACAAGGTGGTCTTATCAACACCCAAGTAAAACGTGCCGATGGCTTGACCCTTGCACAAGCTATCGAACAATACAGCATTACCAACGGCAACCCATCCGAAGCCGCCAAGAACTTATACACGGCAGCCCCTGCCAACCGCTTCAATTTGGTATTGGGCTCACAAGATAGCCGTTTTGAAAACCTTGATACCGACCGCGAGCAAGGTTGCATCCGCAATATTCAAAACGCCTACACCAAAGACGGTGGTTTGGCTGTGCTAAAAGGCAACTTAGCCTTAGATGGTTGCGTTATCAAAACCGCAGGCGTTGACGAAAGCATTTGGCACTTTGAAGGCAAAGCCGTTGTCTTTACCTCGCAAGAAGCCGCTTGCGAAGGTATTTTAGGAGGCAAAGTACAAGCAGGCGATGTCGTACTTATTACCCACGAAGGTCCTAAAGGAGGTCCTGGCATGCAAGAGATGCTATACCCCACTTCCTACATCAAATCCATGCACCTTGGCAAACAATGTGCCCTTATTACCGACGGACGCTTCTCGGGTGGCACATCAGGCTTGAGCATCGGACACGTATCGCCCGAAGCCGCTGCAGGAGGCAACATTGGCCTTATTCAAGACGGGGACATCATTGTTATCGACATTCCAAGCCGTAGCATTAACATTCAAGTAAGCGACGAAGAGTTAGCTACCCGCCGTGCAGCCGAAATGGCACGAGGCAAAGCAGCCTTTACTCCCAAAGACCGCAATCGCGTTATCTCCAAATCACTTAAAGCATACGCATCCTTAGTAAGCTCTGCGGATAAAGGGGCTATTCGTTTAATCGACTAAATACAACA
Organism: uncultured Bacteroidales bacterium; assembly: GCA_937911935.1. Classification (GTDB taxonomy): domain Bacteria; phylum Bacteroidota; class Bacteroidia; order Bacteroidales; family Paludibacteraceae; genus Enterocola. Next base: position 6,990 of record CALDQH010000022.1, read on the forward strand.
CCATGAAACAACATATAACAGGCGCACAAGCATTGATGGAGTCCCTTCTACACGAAGGAGTTGATACCATTTTTGGATATCCTGGTGGGGCTATCATCCCCGTTTTCGATGCCATGTACGACTACGCAGATAAATTACACTACGTCCTAACTCGCCACGAGCAAGGTGCAACCCACGCAGCACAAGGCTACGCACGCGTTTCTGGCAAAGTAGGCGTTTGTATCGTAACCAGCGGTCCTGGAGCTACCAATACCATTACCGGTATTGGCGATGCACTCATGGATAGCACCCCCATGGTAGTCATTACTGGACAAGTTGGCAAATCGTTATTAGGTACCGATGCATTCCAAGAAATCGACCTCGTGGGCATTACCCAACCAATCACCAAATGGAGTTATCAAATCCGCGACGAAAAAGAAATTCCATGGGCAGTAGCCCGTGCCTTCTACATCGCCAAAAGCGGTCGTCCTGGTCCTGTTGTACTCGACTTTGCTAAAAATGCGCAAGCAGCCAAATTCGATTACGAGCCAGCTACTTGTAACTTTATTCGTAGCTATTTACCCAATCATCCCCTAGACCACGACGCTGTTAAAGCAGCCGCACAACTTATTAACCAAGCCAAAAAGCCCTTGGCATTGGTAGGACATGGTGTAACCATTGGCAAAGCCGAAGAAGAACTAAAAGAATTCTTAGATAAAGCAGATATTCCAGCAGCATGGACCCTATTAGGCGAATCGGCCATGCCTACATCGTACCGTCTAAACAAAGGTATGTTGGGAATGCACGGAAATATTGGTCCCAATATTAAAACCAACGAATGCGACCTACTCATCGCTATTGGCATGCGCTTTGACGACCGCATTACAGGCGACCTTAATGCTTATGCAAAACAAGCTAAAGTTATTCATTTCGATATCGATATCGCCGAAATCGACAAAAATGTAAAAACCGACGTAGCTGTATTGGGCGATGTAAAAAACACCCTACCTGCAGTTACGGCACATCTACAACAAAACACCCATAGCGAATGGATTGATTCCTTCAAAGAATACGAGGAATTAGAAATGGAGAAAGTAATTCGCCACGAACTTAATCCTCCCGTAGGCAGTCCTATTACCATGGGCGAAGTAGTACGCAAAGTATCAGACGCAACTAACCGTAAAGCCATTTTGGTAACCGACGTAGGTCAAAACCAAATGGAAGCTGTTCGCTACTTCCAATTCGAAGAAAAACGAAGCGTCGTAACCTCTGGCGGTGCTGGTACCATGGGATTTGGCATCCCTGCAGCCATCGGTGCAAAAATTGCCAAACCCGAACGTACCGTATGTCTTTTCTGCGGCGATGGAGGTTTCCAAATGACCATGCAAGAGTTAGGCACCATTATCCAAGAAAAGTTAGACATCAAGATGATTTTGATGAACAACAACTACTTGGGCATGGTACGCCAATGGCAAGAACTATTCTTTGACCAACGCTACTCATCTACGCCAATGGTAAATCCCGACTTTACTACCATTGCTAACGCTTACAACATTCCAACAAAATTGGTAACCAAGCGCGAAGATTTAGACGACGCTATTAGTGATATGATCAATAGCGACAATAGCTTCCTGCTTGTAGTAAATGTTCAAGAACAAAGTTTGGTATATCCCATGACTCCTGCAGGCGGATCTGTAACCACCATTTTATTAAACGAAAACAACAAATAAGGTACACCTATGGAAGAAAAGACCATTTATACCATTACCATTTTTTCCGAAAACAATCCTGGTTTGCTCAACCAAATTACCACGGTATTTACGCGCCGACAAATTAACATCGAAACCCTTTCTGTTTCTCCATCGGCACTACAAGGTATCCATAAATTTACCATTACTGTACAAACCGACAAACCAACCATCGAAAAAGTAGTAAAACAAATCGACAAACGCGTTGATATTCTCAAAGCCTACTACAACTGCGACAGCGAATTGGTGTACCAAGAAATTGCTCTTTTTAAGTTAGCAACCGATAAGGTACTATCCTTAGGCGGCATAGAACCCCTAATTCGCAAATACAACGCACGCGTTCTTGAAATCTTAGACAACTGCGTTGTCTTAGAAAAAACAGGTCTGTACGAAGAAACACAAGAAATGTTCAACGAACTGGCAAACACCATTGGTGTATTACAATTTATCCGTTCAGGTCGTGTTGCCATTACCCGCGGTCGCATCGAACGCCTCAGTGACATGTTAGCGAGTATCGAAAAACGCCGTCAAACAGAATTATTATGATAGAACATGCATACCAGGAAACCTACGACATCCTACCACACGACGTAGATTTCACCAAACACATCAAACCCACACAAGTACTTGCCCGCTTGCTTACATCAGCAGGAATTGACAGTGAATCCAAAAATGGAGGAGTCGATTTCTTACACGAAAAAGGCTTTACATGGGTTTTATCGCGCATTGCTTTCGAATTCGAGAAACAACCTTATTTATTCAATACCGTGCACTCACAAACATGGGTCGAAGCCAACAATAAACTCATCAATACCCGCAGTTTTTTAGTCAGCTATCCAAACGGAGATGTAGCCATCCGCGCCACATCTTATTGGTCCATGATTGACATGAATAGCAGAAAGGTTGTTAATTTAGAAAACAATCCCTTATTGGCTAACTACCCCATAAATCCGACATCCGCAGGTTTAGAAGCACCTGCCCGCATACCCGATGTAAAAGAAGGAGCGGTATTTCAGCATACCATCGCCTACAACGACATGGACTATAACCTACATGCTAACAGCGTTCGATACTTGCAATGGGCATTAGACACCTATCCCATGCAACAATTTATCGACAAACAAATTAAGCGTGTAGACATCAACTATCAACACGAAATCGGCTATGGTGTTACCATAAATCTTGTAAAACAAGAAAACGAAAACGAACATATCATCGCTATCAAGAATCCAGAAGGGCTTACACTTTGTAAGATAAAATTACTTTGGACTAACAAAGACGAATAGAAAGTGGTGCAAACCAAAAAAAAATCCTAACTTTGCACCTTGATTCAACGATTAAACATATAAACATATAAAACAAACTTATGGCACAAATGAATTTTGGCGGCGTAATTGAAAACGTAGTTACCCGCGAAGAATTTCCATTGGAAAAAGCACGCGAAGTGCTTAAAAACGAAACTATCGCCGTTATTGGTTATGGCGTACAAGGCCCAGGCCA
>CALDQH010000023.1 GCA_937911935.1 uncultured Bacteroidales bacterium
GTTAGCGCCCCTGCTTGCAACGAACCGTGAACTGCACCAGCGGCACCGCCTTCTGATTGCATTTCTTGTACCAAGACTGTTTCGCCAAAGATGTTTTTACGTCCGGCGGCAGCCCATTCATCTACGTATTCGGCCATGGTGGACGAAGGCGTAATGGGATAGATGGCAGCAACTTCCGAGAACATATACGAGATATGTGCAGCGGCTTGGTTACCATCACATGTTAGAAATTTTTTTTCTTTTGCCATTTTTCTATAGAAATTAAATGTGAAATTATTGTTTGTATCTTAGATTAGCCGTTCATTGAGGCTAAAAATTCTTCGTTCGATTCGGTACCTTCTATTCTGGATTTTAAGAACTCCATGGCTTCGACCGAGTTCATGTCCGATAGATGGCGACGCAATACCCACATGCGATTCAGGGTGCTATCTTCTAACAATAAATCGTCGCGACGTGTTCCTGATGCCATGATGTCGATGGCAGGGAAAATACGTCGGTTGGATAGTTTGCGGTCCAATTGCAATTCCATGTTGCCGGTTCCTTTGAATTCTTCAAAGATAACATCGTCCATTTTAGAACCTGTTTCGGTTAGGGCTGTGGCAATAATGGTTAGACTACCGCCATTTTCGATGTTACGTGCAGCGCCAAAGAAACGTTTGGGTTTGTGTAAAGCATTAGCATCTACACCGCCTGATAATACCTTGCCCGATGCAGGAGCAGTGGTGTTGTAGGCACGTGCTAAACGGGTAATCGAGTCAAGCAAAATAACAACGTCATGACCGCATTCTACCATGCGTTTGGCTTTTTCGTGTACAATCGATGCTACTTTTACGTGTTTTTCGGCAGGTTCGTCAAAAGTAGAAGAAACGACTTCTGCTTTTACGCTACGTGCCATATCCGTAACCTCTTCGGGGCGTTCGTCGATAAGTAAGATAATCATATACACCTCGGGGTGGTTCTCTAAGATGGCATTTGCCAATTCTTTTAGCAATACGGTTTTACCCGTTTTAGGTTGCGCTACAATGAGTCCGCGTTGACCTTTGCCGATAGGACTGAACAAATCGACAATACGGGTTGATAGGGTAGCGTGCTTGCCGTGGCTTAAGTCGAATTTCTCGTCAGGGAAAAGAGGGGTCAGGTGTTCGAATGGAACACGATCTCGCACGTACGAGGGGTCGCGTCCGTTAATTTTTTCGACGCGTACCAAAGGAAAATATTTTTCGCCTTCTTTGGGTGGACGGATTGGACCATCTACGGTGTCACCTGTTTTTAGTCCAAACAGCCTGATTTGCGATTGCGATACATAAATATCGTCGGGCGAAGGAAAATAATCGTATTCGGGAGAGCGCAAGAAACCATAACCATCTTGTACGATTTCCAAAACACCCGTTCCACGGATGATGTCGTCAAATTCGTATGGTTTTTCGTGTGTTTTTTCGCTCTTTTCGTTTTTTTCTGTTTTGTCGTTTTTTTCTGGCTTTTCTGCCTTCTCTTGACGAGCTAATTTGTCGGCAATTGTTTCCATCTCAATTCCTTGCATCTCGTCTTCGGTTGTAGGAGCTGCTGTTGTTTCTACGTTTTCGGTTGTGGGTACAACTTCTTCGGCTACTTTTTTACGTCTGGTTTTGGTAGCTTTAACGGGCTCTTGGGTGGTTTCTGCAAGGGGAGTGTCTGTTGTAGCGGATGCAACAGAAGCAGGTAGTTCCACTTTTTCGGCGGTACGTTTAATTCTTTCTCGCTTTTTCTTTACAACAACTTCTTCGGCCATAAAAATAGGTTTTGCTTGATGCAAAAGAGGAATATTGATTACTAGTTTTGGATAAGAGCAAAAACAGCAGTTGAGAGTTCTTGCTTTCTGAACACGCAAAATTATAAATAAAATTGTCAATCACCAAAAAAAGCAACAAAAAAGGCAACCCGAAGGTTGCCTTTTTTACAATATTACTACAATCTGTTGGATTGTCTAATGGTTCTTATTTTTTGATTAGTTTTTGTACAGCTTTTTCGCCGTTTTCAAACAAGATTTCAACCAAGTACATCGATGGAGCCAATCCATTTAGGTCTAACTCGTTAGAAGTAGCTGTGGCTACTGGCATACCGCTCAAGGTACGAATGGTTACGTAATTTACTTCTTGATTGCTCAAGATGGTTGCGTTGCCGTCTGCTGGGTTAGGATAGATGCTAACTTCGGTAGAAGTGCCCTCTTCAATGTCAGTAGGTTTGCCATTGTTGGCGCAGTTGGTACCTTCGCCGATGTACATGCTGTCATTTTCGAACATCATTTTGATGTAGAAGTTGTAACAGCCAGCGGTATTACAGGTAACTTTGTCGGTACCTGCTGTAAAGTTTTCGAATGCACCGTACGATTCAATAGCCATTACCCAACCAGCGTCGTTGTTAAGGTCGTAGGTAACAAATGTATCACCTTGGTTAAGTTGAACAGAAACCATGAATTCGTCGTGATCCGAGTGTGCTGATTTGCCCATAAAGGTGGCTTCGTAGTCGGTAGTTCCGTTTACGCGGATGCTGTATCTGTATTCGCTTGGAAGGCCTCCCGTGTTGCCGCCTGTATTGCCGCTGTCATCGCCAGAGTCAGAACCGCCACCCGAGCAGTTGGTGCCTGCGCCGATGTACATAATGTCGTTTTGGTACATCATTTTGATGTAGAAATCGTAGCAACCGGTTTTGTTGCAAGTTACGCTTTTTGCGCCTGCTGTAAAGTTAGCTGATTCGCCACCATCTTCAATTTTCATCACCCAACCAGCTTTGTTTACAAGGTCGTAGGTTTCGAAAGTGTCGCCAGCATTTAATTTTACAGAAACTTTGTATTCTTCGTGATCTGAGTGAGCAGCTTTACCCATGTAGGTTGCTTCGTAGTTTGTTTTGCCGTTTACGCGGATAGCGTAGCTATAGCTGGTTGTGCCACCAGTGTTACCGCTATCATCACCACCTGTATTGCCACCTGTGTTGCCGCTATCGTCGCCTGGGTTTGGATCAATTTTGGTGCTGGTGTAATATGCCCAACCAGTTCCGTTACATGCTACGGAATAACCGTCTGGAGTGCCTGACCATGAACCAACGCGGCAGATAAGTGTACCTTTGGTACCAACGGCTTTTGATTCGTAATAACCGCTTGTATTGGTAACAACAACATTCGAGTTGCTGTTTACGCCCATCGCTTTACGGGTTGCAACCATTTTTTTGATAGCAGCCTTGTTGCTTTTCCAGTGTTTCCAGAATACGCAAGGAACGCCAGCTGCCGAAAGCATAATCGCATTGGCTTGTTCGATGTTTCCTTTGTATTCCCAAGGCCATTCGTGAGGAGTAGCTGTATCGTGGTTGTCGATAAAGGTAACTGCGTATTGACGCATGCCAGCGTTGTGAATCAAACCGGCAGGACGTTTGGTTTGACCGTCCATCCAAGCTAATTCGTTATAGTTGCCACCGCCACCCCAGTTGTAGATAGCTTGTTTAAAGCAGAAGTCGAATACCAACGATGTTTTACCAGTGCCGTTAACCCAACCTGCCAAATCGTCGTAGTTTGATTGATAAAACTCACCTACCGAGAAATAAGGTTTGGTTGCGGTGTTGTATTCTTTGGTGTATTTAGGGTCGTAACCTTTTACAAGGTCGTAACGGAATCCGTCAAAACCAATAAGTTCTTTTAACCAATTTAGGTATGCTTTTACAGCAGTTCTAACTTCGTTTTTGCTGTGAGCCAAGTCGCGAGCTGCAGAATAACCGCCCCACATATCGCCTTGCACATTCCATTTGTAGTCGTAGTCAGAGCAAGAACCGTTGCTGTTTTCGTCGTCTTTGGTAATACAGTAATTAGGAATTTTGTGTTTGCCAAATTTGTTGAAATCGTCTTCTGGGAAATCGCCACCAGCACTGTTACCTGCGCGGTGGTTGATAACGATGTCGGCAATTACTTTACAGTCTTTTGCGTGTAAGCTTTTAATAAGGGCCATCAATTCTGATAGTCCGCCCCATGATGAAGATAAACTGCTCCATTTCCAGGGGTGGTAGCCCATGTTCATGCCACCGCCACCTTCGGCTGCAGATGCAGGTGGAAGCCAAACTAAGTCAAATGTTTCGCCGATTTCGGATGCTTGGCTGTTAAGTTGCGACCATTTGGTTTCGCCGTGCGAGTTCCAATAGAATGCCTGAAGCATCACATCTTCGGTTGCAAGGGGTACTTGTGCAAACAATGTACAAATGCTTGCAGCCCATAGCCCCATTAAGAAAGCAATCTTTTTCATAGAATAAAAAATATTTAGGGTTTATGATATGCACATAATCGTTGCAAAGTTACGGAGAATTTTTGATACCCGCAAACGATGTAGGATGTTTAACATTTTAATTTAGTTCGCTACGCTCACGTGTAATCGTGTAATCGTTTATTTGTTCGTTTCGCTCACGATGAATCGACTAATCGTATTTTTTCGATTCATCGATTCGACGATTTAACGATTGTTCAGGCTAAGCGACAAGTGACGAGCGATGAATGACGAGCGACAGTCATCAATACGTTACGTCCGTAAGGTACAAAGCGTGAGCAGGCGCAGAGGTACCTGCTTGGCAGCGGTCTTTGCTTTCGATGATGCGTTTAAAATCATCGATGGTAATTTTTTGTGAACCAACTTGCAATAATGTTCCCACAATGGCACGTACCATGTTGCGCAGAAAACGGTTGGCTGTAATGGTAAATACCCATTTATGCTCGTCAATTTGCGTCCATTGGGCGTGGGTAATGGTGCAGTTGTTGGTTTTTACGTCGGTATGTAGTTTGCTAAAACTGGTAAAATCGATGTAGTTGAATAGAGCCTGGGCGGCATCGTTCATTAAATCAAAGCGTAGCGTAGGAGTTACCTGTAAGCTTTGGTCTTTGATGAAGGCATCTTTGTGGGTATGCACAAAGTATTGGTAGGTGCGCGATGTGGCATCAAAGCGGGCGTGCAAATCATTTGCGACTTGTTCTATTTTAAAGATGGCGATGTCGGCTGGTAGATAGACATTAAGGCGCTTGACTACGTGCTCTGCATCAAAAAGGATGTCTGTGTCAAAATGGGCAGTCATGAAGCGGGCATGTACCCCAGCATCGGTGCGTCCTGCGCCAGTTAGGGCAATGGTCGTACGCATTAGGGTGCTCATAGCGTCCTCTAATGTTTCTTGCACGCTACTGCCATTGGGTTGGCGTTGCCATCCGTGGTAGCCTGCACCGTTGTACTGAAAATAGATAAAATACCTGCTCATGTTATCTGTTGCTCGTCGTTCGTCGTTTGTCGTTTGTCACTTGTCGCTTGTTAACTCCTAACTCCTAACTCCTAACTCCTAACTTTTAATAAACTATATTATCCCTCCTTATTGGATAATGGTTTCTAAAACTTTCAAAAAGTTCGGGATGTGCTTTAAGGGCATCGCTTTCTGCTTGCACGCAATAGGGTATGCCTTTTTGCCCCGGTATATCTAAGTGTATATTTTTGTCGATACCAAAATAACGACAAATAGCCTCTACTGCCATGCGGGTGCCGTTTGCTTTGCCATCTACCGAGTATCCTGCTATGTGTGGAGTGCCTATAGCCACCTTGTTTAATAAGGGTATTGAGATATGAGGTTCGTTTTCCCAACAGTCCAATACCACATTACCGGTATAGTCGAGTAGGGCTTGCGTGTCGCACACTTCGCCTCTGGCAGCATTGATAATGAGAGGCTTGTGTTGACAGTTTTGCAAAAACGGGGCGTCAACCAGGTGATGCGTATCGCTTGTTAAAGGAACATGAAACGTTAGGATGTCGCAAACTTGCTGTAATTCGCTCAAGGTTTTAAAAGGTATGTGAGGCTCGTTTTGGGCTCGTGGTGGGTCGTTGAGCAATACGGTCATGCCCAAGTCAGTTGCCATTTTAGCAACTCGGCTACCTACGTTGCCCACACCCACAATACCAAGGGTTTTACCCGATAAACCTGTTGGGAATAGGGTAGTTAAAACGGCATGTATGTAGTTGACCACGCTGTTTGCATTGCATCCAGGACAGTTGGTCCATTCAATTTTGTTTTGTGCGCAATATTCCGTATCGATGTGGTCGTAGCCAATGGTGGCAGTAGCGATAAAACGTACGCTGCTACCTTGCAGCAAAGCTTGGTTGCATTTGGTACGTGTACGAATAATCAGTGCATCGGCATCTTTTACCGCATCGGCAGTAATGTCATCAGGCGATAGGTAAACCACGTTGGCAACATCGTCCAACAATCCTTTTAAAAAAGGTATGTATGCATCGGCTACTATTTTCATGGCTCGGATACGGGTAAAACGCTTGTGCTGTCAATGGAAACAATACTATCCGTGGGTACAATGCGTGTGCTATCGTTGTACCACGAAAAAGTGCGCAATAAACTATCGTATTGTGCGATAAATGTGCTATCGTTGAGTAAACTGTCGTTAATGGCAATTTTTATACTGTCGTTTACTTGGATGCTATCGGGTCGAGGAAGTGGAGTTGGCGTGTTGATGTATTCAATTTGAACCAACTGTTCGGGTTCGCCAAAGGTCAACTCGTCCACCAAATAGCCATTGCCACTGTTCTCCAATAAAAAGACCAAATAGTTGATGTCGCACACCAAAGTGCGTTGGTAAGTGTGGTTATATACGTAGGTGTTGTACCTACCTTCGGGATTGGTGTTGCTTATGATACCCAAAAGTTCGCCGTGTGCATTATACACAGCTTGTCCCATGCGTCCTGAGGGGGCATCGAGGGTGGTGTAAAAGTCGCACGAAACGGTGTCTGTTTGCAAAGCCGCTTGCAAGGTCGAATCCAATGCAATGGGTGTGCATTGTAGGTACGAGTTTTCGCTACGTGTATTTAAGTAACTCATGGCGTTTGCCCAAATACCTTGCCCCAAATGGTAGCCTTGTATCTGACCGTAGCCTAATCGAAGGCTGTAATTTGCCTCGGGTAGCGTTTGTTCTCCTTTTAAGTTGTATAAAGCTTCTCGGTATAGACGTTTGCTACGTTCAACAAAGGGATCGTGTTCAATATAAAGCAAATAATGCAAGCGTTGCACTTGTTTTAGTTGGTTGCAAAGTTGTAAAAAGGCATCTTCGCAGCGTTGCTTCTCGGTTGGATTATCCAAGTATTTGGTAAATCGTTTTTCGTCGGTTAAGAACGATTTCTTTAGAATATAATCTACGTATTTTGGGGTGTCTCCTTTGTATTTTTTATCGATAAGTTGATAAAAATTGGGCATATAAGTAGTGTCGCATACGGTTTTGTAGTATTCCAAAACCTGGCATAACCATTTTTTTTCTTGTTCGATGTTTAATTTGCTAAAGCGATGGCTTATTTGCGCTAATGTAGAAGCTTCGTTTTGGCTGTTCATGTCGAGCAGTAAAAAGCCCATTTGCACGCTGTTTACGTATTTAAGCAGTTCGCTACTGGTGCGATACCAAACCAAATGGTTGCAACGTGTTTTGTACGTGTTCTGCAAAAAGGGTAGTAAATTTCCGTAGCGCAAAGCGGTTTCGAATTGGCTATGATTGGCAGCCCAATAGGTAAAATCCCATTCTTTAGTGCGTTGTCTTTCTATCAGACCTAATTGTTTGATGATTTGCTCTTCGCGTTTAAGGGAGTCTTGCCAGGCTAATGTTTGGGCTTGGTAATTGGCTTGTAAAAATTGCCAAACCCTGATTTTTGCACTGTCGTCTGCCATGCGTTCTTGCCATTCGTACGAAAGTAAATTTCGCTCGCTTTGATTGGGATAGCCCAAATAGAAGACGGGGTCGCCTACTTGCTTTTTAATGCGTGATAGGGTGGCATGAGGCATGTCTTGGGCAGGTACATTAAATTCAGAATAGTTGGCGGGCATATTGTCGCGCGAGGTGTAAATGCGCAACAAACAAAAATCGGCTACGTGGCGTTGGGGGGTATATCCCTTTTGGAGGCTATAAGTAGCTATGTCTTGTGCAGGTACATATACCAATCGAATGTCGTTGTATTGGGTGTATTCGTATAGGTAAAATTCGTGGTTAGAATTTTGTTCTATCTGTACCATGTGCCCTGGAGTTTTTACCTGCTCTAGATAGATTTGTTGGCAAATGGAGTCAATCTGTTTTTTGTACTCTTGCTCGTTTAATGTGGCATCTGTAGCTTTTTGAATGCGCTCTGTTATGTTTTCAGAGCGTTTTAGTTGCAAAGCATAGAGGTTGCTAATGGGTATTTCTTGGGAGTTGTCCGATGCCAAGAAACCATTCATTAAGCGATCTGACTGCTCGATAAAAGCAGTAAAAGGAGCATAATTGGTAAGTAGCAAACCTTCTTTCGATACAATTACACCGCTGTGTCCGTTAGATAAATACACCACTTGGTCTTTGAGCGATGTTTCTTGGGTATGGTAAATATCGTCGGCAGTTAAATCACCCCCAGCCTCGTCAATCCAATCAAAGAGCGTATCGGGTATAGCCGTGGGCAACCACATGCCTTCGTCTGCCATAGATAGGTTGCATAGCGATAGGCAAAGTAGGAGTATATAAGCTTTTATTTTTTGCATAAATAATGGTTTACAACGGCGCAAAAGTAGTGATTTTTTTGTAGTTTTGCACGCAACTATGGTAAGTTATTTGCAAATAGAAGGCTTGACAAAGCGTTTTGGTGCTACACTTATGTACCAAAATGTGAGTATGGAGTTGTCCGAGGGGCAACGAGTGGCAATAGTAGCCAAAAATGGAGCTGGAAAAACGACCTTGCTCAATATCATTGCAGGTAAAGAGCCCTACGACGAGGGGTTAATTACTTTTAAAAACGATTTGCGAGTAGCTTATTTGCCCCAAGAACCCACTTACCCTGCTCACTATACGGTTTTAGAGGCGTTTTGCTCTATTCCTAATCCGATAGCTAATTTGATTGCCCGTTACGAAGCCATGCTGTCGCAAGGCGAAAGCGTGTACGATACGGAAGAGTTTCAGCAATTGCTATCCGAAATGGATCACTTTAAAGCTTGGGAGTACGAACAACGAGCCAAACAAATTTTGTCAAAACTCAATATTACCGATTTTAGGCAAAAAGTAGGGACGCTCTCTGGCGGACAGTTAAAACGTTTGGCATTGGCAAATGCTTTGATAAACGAACCCGATTTGTTGATTTTGGACGAGCCTACCAACCACCTCGATTTAGAAATGACCGAATGGTTGGAAGATTACCTAAATAAATCGTCGCTTACGTTGTTGATGGTAACGCACGATAGGTACTTTTTGGATCGTGTGTGCACCGAAATTATCGAGATAGATAACCAACAGCTGTATCGATACAAAGGAAATTACTCCTATTATTTAGAAAAACACCAAGAGCGAAGCGAACAACGGAATGCCGAATTGGCAAGGGCTAATAATTTGTTTCGCAAGGAGTTGGATTGGATGCGTCGTCAGCCACAGGCACGTGCTACCAAGGCCAAAAGCCGCATAGACGATTTTTATGCGCTGCAAGAAAAAGTACGCCAAAAACCAGACGAAAAGCAAGTTAGGTTAGAAGTTAAGTCGGCTTATTTAGGATCTAAAATATTCGAAGCTCAATACATTTGCAAATCGTTTGGCGAAAAACGCATTTTGCATAATTTTTATTATCAATTTAGCAAAGGCGAAAAAATGGGTATCGTGGGTGCTAATGGCACAGGAAAATCTACCTTTGTTAAATTGTTGTTGGGATTAGAAAAACCCGATAGCGGTAGTTTTGATATAGGCGAAACCATAAAATTTGGTTATTACAGCCAGGATGGCTTGCAATTTAACGACCAAATGAAAGTAATTGACGTGGTGCGTGATATTGCCGAAGAAATAGACTTGGGTGGCGGGAAACGCCTTTCGGCATCACAGTTTTTAGCCCACTTTTTGTTTACGCCCGAAACACAAAATAACTACGTGTATAAATTGAGTGGGGGAGAAAAACGTCGTTTGTATTTGTGCACCGTATTGATGAAAAATCCCAACTTTTTGGTGCTTGACGAACCAACCAACGATTTAGATATTGTCACACTCAACTTGTTAGAAGATTACCTGCAAACTTTTTCGGGTTGTGTGATGGTGGTTTCGCACGACCGCTATTTTATGGATAAAGTAGTGGATCATTTGCTGGTGTTTAAAGGCGATGCCGAAATAAAGGATTTTCCTGGCAGTTATACCGATTATCGCCTATGGCGTGACGAACAAACCAAACTAAAGCTGCAAGAAAAGAAAAAAACGGTGGCAGAGGTGCAAGCACCCAAAAACGAGCATAAACGTAAACTTACCTATGCCGAGCAACAAGAGTTGAAGCAGTTAGAAGCCGATATGGCATTGCTCGAAGCCGAAAAACAGCAGTTGGAAGCAGAATTTGCATCGGGCAACTTGTCGTCGGAAGCGTTGCAAGCAAAAGCCCAACGCATGAACGAATTGTTGCCGTTGCTGGATGAAAAAGAAATGCGTTGGCTTGAGTTGTCGGAGATATAATTTGGTAAATTCAAAAAAAATGTCGAAAATTGCAATCGTATTCAATAATAATCGTGTTACTATGAAAAAAATCTTTTCGTTTATCCTGCTTGCTTTTTTACTAAGTTTGTTTGCTTGCGAAAATCCACCAGTCGATCCAGGTAATAATGGTGAAACAGGTGGTAATGAACAACCTATCGGTCCAGGCAATAATGGAGAAACAGGTGGTGAAGAAAAACCTGTTGAACCCGTGCGTAAATATGCATCGGAATATACCATTTGTAATTACAACATTCGCTATTACAACGGCACAAGCGATAATAATAACAAAGGAGCTAAAGCATGGCCCAATCGCAAAGCAAAAGTATATGAGATGATTGCACGCTACGATATGGATGTGTGTGGTTTAGAAGAAGTTACTACCACCATGGCAAATGATATTGCCAAAGATCTTACGGCGTATGCTTATATCGGTTATGGTCGTGACAATGGTAAACAACAAGGTAGCGGTGCATCGGGCGAACAAACAGGCTTGATTTACAAAACAGCCCGTTTTGAAGCGTTAGAAAGTGGACGTTTCTTTTTGTCTAAAAACCCTGATGTTGTTAGCAAGTTGCCCAATTCTAACTTTAATCGTATGGTAGCATGGGTAAAACTAAAAGACAAAGAGTTTGGAGGCGAGTTTTATTTCTTTTCGACACACTTTGATAATGATTACGATGCAAAACACGTGACCGTGCGTTCGGGTCAAGCAGATGTTGCCATTGCCAAAGTACCCGAAATTGCGGGGGAATTGCCTTATTTCTTTGTAGGTGACTTTAACTGCGAAACCTCCGAAGTGGCTTACGAAAAATTATCGACTGCCTTTGATGATGCATACTTAAAGATGGGTGCAGATGCCTTGGGTGGTTATGTTTGCGATGAAAAACAATTGGCGAACTCGAAAATTGCACCTAAATGTGCATGCGAAGGCAATACCTACACAGGTTTATATTCTTCGAGCGATAATTGGCCTAAACGTATCGACTTGGTGTTATTTGACGATACCAAAGCGACCGTTTCTTATTACAATGCCGATAACGATAACATGGGCTTGGATATGTATCCTTCTGATCACTTGCCCGTTATTACCAAAATGAGTATTATTGAATAAAAGATAATACATCTTGTACAGATGAAAAAAGAGCTTTGACCTGGGTCAAAGCTCTTTTTTTTAGCAGTAGTAGGTTAGAGCATGCCTAATTCGAGCATGGCTTCTTCGCTCATGCGGCTTTTGTCCCATTCGGGCTCAAATACCAAATTTACTTTTACCGTTTTAACGCCCTCCACACTTGCTACTTTTTGCTCAACGTCTTCTACAATAAAATCGGCCATAGGGCACGATGGAGCTGTTAGTGTCATGTCGATGGTAACGTTTTGGTTATCATCTATTTCAAGGTTGTAAATAAGGCCCAAATCGTACACGTTTACGGGAATTTCGGGGTCGTAAACGGTTTTGAGCATGGTTACAATTTTTTCTTCTAAGGCTAAAAATTCGTTCATATCTTTTTGGGTAAATAATCGGTTTGTATGTTGGTCATTGAGCCCCACAGACTATGTCTGGCTTGAGGATTCATTTTTTCGAGCAAAGCCATAACCTCACTCATGTCGCTGCGGTGCGAGTCGGTTTCGTAAGGGCAATTTTTTACGGGTTTTACAATTCCGCGAATGCGTGCCATTTCTTTAATTTCGCTTTCGGCAATCAGGCACATGGGTCTGATAATATCCGCATCCACGTGGTTCATTTTAAGGTAGGGTGGCATGGTAGAAAAAGCCCCCTGAAAGGTTAAATTCATGAGTAGGGTAGCCAAAATATCGTCTTGATGATGCCCCAACGCAATTTTTGTACAGCCTAACTCTTTAGCCAATTCAAA
>CALDQH010000024.1 GCA_937911935.1 uncultured Bacteroidales bacterium
CTGCTTCTGTAACTTCACGTACAGATGTTACGCCATTTTGGTGTCCAAAGATACGTTGGTTTCCCATTTTTTTTGCCCACCTTCCATTTCCATCCATGATGATGGCAATGTGCTGGGGATGACGTTGCTTGTCTATTTGATCTTTGTAGTTGCTCATGTGTTATCGACAGAATTTATTGGTGTCAAATAAATTGAACGAAATATATAGGTTAGCAATTGAGTAAAAGTCGGTATCAAAAAATCCAACATTCTCTACTTGGTAAGGATTGTCCAATATCTGGTTTTTGGCATTGGTTACATCAAAGTTGTCGATGAACAACTTATGAATGGTCCATTCTAAGCCTAAAGTCCATCTTCTGTTGATGCGCCACTTGCCACCGATGCCAATAGGAATGTTTACCTTGTAAGCGTTGTTGTTAGAATACAAGTCGCTGTACGTTGTTAGACCAATGCCCAATAGGATGTAGGGGGTTGCTTTGTAACGTGCCTTGTAATACTTGGATTCGCCTATGTCAAAAAAGTTGAACTCAACAACTGCACTGGCATCTACAAAACCTCTTTCAAAAGAAGCGTACTCTTGACCATTGGGGAATTGATAACCAAAGTCGCGTGTATCCCCTTGTACCATAGCATATCGGGCAGTGGCTTTAATCGCCCATCGGGTATCGATGTTGTAGCGATAGAATATACCAGCAGTCCAGCCAGGTCGGTTAAAAGGTGTAGAATGATTGGCATCCCCAAGATAAAACGCCGTACCACCAGAAAGACCTAATTCGTGATTGTATGCTGCAAAAGCAAAACTTTCACCAAGTAGGATAAAAAATATAACAAGAAAGAGTTTCTTGTACTTTGCGTGTGAATGATTCATAAAATTGGTTTGGTAGATAGCGTAAAATCTTGTATAGTGAGTCCTCCTACTTATAAAACATGCAAAGATAGTAAATATCTTGGTTTATACCGAATAGATTAACAATTTATAGTATATTGGTTTTTATAAAAAATGATGCCTCTATGATGCAATTACATGAAGTAGTAAAAAAAGAGAGGCTGACAAATAAGCCAGCCTCTCTTGGTATTTGATTGGGGATTAATATTCCCACAAATCTTGTTCGTAGTTGATGATTTCCGTTTTGATGCGTTCTTGTTCTTTGTGCATCTCTTCTGCAGTATTGTTGTATTGCAGAATGTTACGGTTCATAATACCAGATGCTTTAAAGATATAACTACCAAAACGACGTTTGATGAATAGGTCATCTACAGTTTCGCGAGCACCGTTGTTTCTGTCAGAAATTAGGGCTTCTTGTTGTGCTAAATAGGGACGCAAATCATCGTATGATGCCCAGAATAAAGGACGTGTTTGAAGTCCTAATTCGTAATCGTCACGATACCAAATTGGGCAAAGAGCAATCAAGCGAACACTGAACACCGAATTGTGTTTGTCAAAATACCATACTTCTTTTGCATAGTATTTTAAGATTTCACGATTAGGGATGTTACTTTCGTCTATTTCTGCGCTTAAAGTGTCGCCAGTAATCGAGTCTGTTTTAACAGTTAGCAAGATGTCGCAAGATTTTATAAAGTCATCAAAGTTAATTTGGTGTTCTTCGGTAAAAATCTCTTTGTTATCTTGATAAGCGTATGCTCTAATCTTGCCTTGTTCGAACAAACGGAAGATGGTGGTAAATAGGCTTTGACGGTTATCGCTTGCTTCTTCGGGAAAATACAATGGATAATTCATCTTTTCGCGAAGGTCAATGATACGATATACCACTTTTTGCCATACAATATCATCTGCTCTTGGATTATTGTACTCAATCGGCTTTCTCTCTGCCAAATCAATACTGGTAGGGAGGTTGGTCATGACTACATCGCCACTCTCGTCAAAAAACGGATTTTCTGTTTCTTGAGCATTTGCCAACGCAGGCACGATGAATAATAGTCCGAAAGTCAGTATTCGAAAAATCGCTTTCATATTTTTTTATTAGTTTACAGTTACGTCAATTGCAGGTAGAACTCGTTCAATTCCGTCTTGACCAATGGCTCTAATACGAGAAATGAAGAATTTTTTACCTTTGCTCATTTTACGCATGATGTCTTTTTGTTCTGATGTAAACGCCGCTCCTTCAGAAGATTTTACAATAGAGTTACCCATTGAGTCGAAGAAGGTTAAATCGTAACCTACTACGCGGTATTTAACATCCAAATCAGCATCGTCTAATTCGGCACGAATGCCTTTTGCACTCATCAAGTTGCCTTTAGAGATAGGACGACCTTGACCTTTGTATTTAGCTTCCGAACCATCGCTGGTATAAGAAATGTAAGCGATAGGAGGAGGCAATTGTTTTACGCGGAAAGGTTTTTTACCAATTGATTGTACTTTGCCGTCTGCCATTTTAGCAGATACAGAGATGTTGCAATCTTGACCTACTTTACGAGGTTTGATAGACCATCCTTTTGCAGTACGTTTCATATCTGCATTGCTTACGCTTACTTGAATGTTTTGTGCAGGAACGCCAGGTACAGAAACGCTGATTGGGTTTTCGATACCAGCATATAGCACATTCATCATGTCTGCAGAAATAATGGCAGTTGGTTCACCTACAATGTACGAGCTGCTGAAAGGATAGCTTTGTACGCTACCATTTGCTCTTGGCAATTCGATTTTACCTTCGATGTCGAATGTACCTACTTTAGGACAAGCAACTTCGTAGTCTGAATTTTCAAGAGTCTCACCGTTCAAGGTGATTTTGGGGCGTTGAGTAGAGTCAACTGCTGCCAAAATGATGCGAGCTTGATAGGTGCCACCGCGAGTGATGTAAGAAGATACAGGAATAACTTCTGCTGTAATTTTGTTCACACGGAAGTCGCTGGCATCCACTGCATTTTTCAAGTGACCTACTACTTCAGATTCGGTATAGCGCAAGTCAGTTTGAATTTTGGTAAGCAAGGTAATACATGCAGAAACAGGCATTGAGCTAAAACGTGCGGTTTCCCATGATTGTGGATCACCATTAACGATTCTATCTTCGGTGTTGTAAGTTTCTAATACAGAAGCAACTTTTGCTGAGTCTCCTTCTAACAATTTAGCCATGTTTTGAGCGTATACATTAAGGTTACCCTTAAGAATTACACCTCTTTGTTCTTTTTGTGGCTTGGTAGAGTCAAGTGCAATTTGAGCACCTACGTCGGTATTGTCTTTAGATTGTAGATTTTGGTAATCGCCGGTTTCGCCGTCAGCTGCTTTTGCCATATCTACTTTTAATTGTTCAATTTCGTCGTATAGGGCTTGAGTTTGTTTTTTTACCTCGTTAGCTTTATCCAACCATTCACCTACTTTTTGTGGGTTTTGAGCTTTTAAATCGTCAAATTGGTTGTACAAAGCGGTGTTTTTCAACTCTGCACTATGTAGGGTTTTGTTAAGGCTTTCTTGTACTAAGGTGAAGCCGTTGAGCACATCGGTAGATACGTTCAATGCAAGCATTGCCGTAAGTACGATGTACATCATACTGATCATCTTCTGCCTCGGTGTTTCCGGGCAATTTGCTGCACTCATATTGTTGTGTTAGTATTTACAATGAATAATTAAATTATACTCTCGCACCAAATGCGTTCAACATGTTTCCATAAACATTGTTCAAGCTGCTAACTTGTTGGGTAAGTTTGGTAGCTTGTTCTTTGAATGCTGCAGTTTCGGCAGAAGCGGCATCCATAGCAGTTTGAATTTTCTTCAAGTTATCGTTAACGTCGTTTACGATGCCTGCTTGTTCGCTGATAGCTTTAACTTGCATTTCGTAGCTTGCGTTGATAGACGAAAGGTTTTTGGTAATGCCTTGCATTTCTTGCATGTAACCTTTAGCATCGTCAGCAACGTTTGCCATGCTTTCTGCAACAGTTTTGTATGAAGCAAACAATGAGTCAGAAGAAGTTTTCAAGGTAGCTTGAGTAGCAGCAAATGCGCTGATAGCATCAGAAGCAGCATTCATGTTACGTGCGTAGTTGCTAGAAGCAGATACGGCAGCAGTAACGTCTGCAATTTGAGATGCGGTTTCGCTCAATTTGCGGATACCTTCGTTTAGTTTTTGAGCGTCGCTTTCTGATAGTTTGCCAGCGTTAGCGATGTCTTCGATAGAGTTGCCAGCTTTGCTTGCAGGAGCAGGAGCTGCAAAACCTGAAATAGGAGCTGCTTCGCCGCCAGCAAATTGTGGGAATACTTCTTCCCAGTGGTATTCTTTGTGTGGGTCTTCGAAAGCAGATAAAGCAAACAAGATTGCTTCGGTACCCATACCAATAGTCAATACAACACTAGCACCAGGAAGGTGAAGGATCTTAAATAATGCACCGATGATTACGATAGCTGCACCGAAACCGTATGCATAACCGACAATTTTTTTGCCTTTAGGGCTGCTTAAAAAACTTTCTTTAGCCATTTTTCTTGAAATTTGATTATAAGATTAATATTTTTAATTTTCGTAATTTGCTCCGATAATGCTACGTACGCAACGGAAACCGATGTAAGAACGTGTTTCAGTTTGATATTCGTAGGTGCGTGCACCGCATTGTAGGTAATGACCTATGTCTTTCCAAGAACCGCCACGAATTACTTTACGTTTCATGATTTCTGGGTCGTTCGCTTTTGCATTGTAATTGTAACTTGGGTTCAAGTCGTTTACAAAGCTATAGTTCGATTCGTGGTAGGCAGATGATGTCCATTCTGCTACGTTACCAGACATGTCATACAAACCGTAATCGTTGGGAGGGAACGAACCTACTTTAGCAGCAATCATGTAACCGTCAACGGTGTAGTTACCATGCATAGGTTTGAAGTTACCCAAGAAACAACCTTTTGCAGTACGGATGTAAGTTCCACCCCAAGGATACATTGACAATTGACGACCGCCACGTGCTGCGTATTCCCATTCAGATTCGGTAGGAAGACGATAGTCTTGTACGATGTGTTGTTTGTTGCGGATTTGTGCTGCGTTGTAATATTGGGTACGCCAGTGGCAGAATGCACTTGCTTGTTCCCAGCTTACACCTACAACAGGGTAGTCGCCATAACCATCGTGGTAGAAATACATTTTCATGTATGGTTCGTTGTATGCGTAGGTAAAGTCGCGAATCCAGCACAAGGTATCAGGATAGATGTTGATGATGCGAGAAGAGATGAAATCTCTACGGCTACGCAATTCAACAAACATGGTTTTGTTTACAATGTGTCCGTTTTCGTCAACGAAAGAAGTATCTTTCTTAACCATTACGTCTGCACTGTCTTTACCTTGACCAAGTAATGACAAATCGCTTTCGTAGCGACCTTTGTTAGGATTGTATTTGTTGCGTTTTAGCGCTGCTTGGTTGTAGTCAATCCACAAGTATTTGTAGTTAAGGATTTGACCATTCAATTCTAAACCGCTTTCCGAGATAGTTTCTTCGGGAGCATAGAACATCGAGTCAATTGCTTTTGCTTGTGCTTCGGTAGTAGGTTTAGACCATGGAATTTCTTCGCTCCAATTGATTTTTGGGCGTCTTGCAGTATTTTCGTCTTCGCTGGCGTAACCAGGACGATTGCTAGTCTTGTAAAGAATAGCACCCTTAGCAGACTCTTCGCTGTCGCTTTCGTAAGCTAAGTCTTTTTTGCGTTTGTCAACAAACGAAGAAGTTTCCCAACCTGGATCCTCTTCTTCGGCAGTAATGATTTTTTCGCGAGCGATTGAGTCACGTACCCAATAAACGAATTGTTTGTACTCGCGGTTGGTAATTTCGGTTTCGTCCATCCAAAATGCATCAATTGATACCACTTTAGACTGTGTAGAGGCTGCCCAAGATGCGTCTTGGTCATTTAGCCCCATGGTAAACGAACCTTGCTTGATGAACACCATGCCATAAGGATTGGGTTCGCTCCACGATGTTGTTTCTACACCAACCAACTCTCCGCTACCGGAATTGCTACAGCTGGCTAGTACCAGCATTGCCAAAAAAGGTAAAAGTAATTTTCTCATTTTTGTTTTAAGGTTGTACTTATAAGTATCTTATGCTTTTATATTTATTCTTCTTTGAAATATCAATGTTAAAGCTATATGAGATTGAAACCTCGTGCGATCCTGCCGATTGAATCAAACTCGATGTTGCTAGGTCAAACGAGTAAGCTATGTTTAGTCCGTTAAGCACTCTAATGCCTGCCATAAACACAACTGCACCGTCAATTCGGTACCCCAAACCGCCCCAATATCGTTCGTTGTATTCCAAATTGGCGTTGATTGTTCCGCTCCAAGAAGCAAAGTCGGTGTTAACCGATGCTGCCATCTTCAATTTATATAACGGATTTGTAAAGGATATATTGTATCCTCCCATTAAAAATAAATTTCTCGTTTTGTCAAACATGCTGTTGGTGCTATTGGTAGTCAACTGGTATTTGGGTGCCAAAATGTTGAGCAGAGCCACACCTGCAAACCATGTTTTGTTACGATATTGGACTCCTACGCCAAGGTCCATTTTAAAGTCATTGCCACTGGCACCTGCAATAGCAGGGTCGTCGCTTGAGTGGTAATCACTTTCTACTTTATGTAATCGCTCTGTGTCGTAACTAACGGTTGTAAAGTTAATTGCAACACCAGCGCTTAAATAACCATCCTGAATAGGGATGCGGTATGCATAATTTAAATTGACATCCTGAAATCGGAAAAGTCCGACCGTGTTGTCATAAAAATTAATTCCCGCTCCATGCTTGGTTTTTGCGATGCTAAAACCCATGTCTGCGCCTACGTTATATACAATTGGCGCTCCCTCAAAACCAGCATATTGCGATCTAAATGTGCCCCCTACATTGATCATGTCGTTGTATCCTACTGATGCCGGATTGTATAGCGTCATATTGTTCATGTATTGGCTAAACAATATGCTTTGTTGCGCCACTATCGGCATGATACAAGAACAAAATAGCACAAAACTAACAAGAATCTTTTTCATGTTTTCAAGTGTTTCTTTTTGTCTTCTTGTGTTCTTGTGGGGCTCTTTATTGTACACTACCTTACAAAGGTAGTAAAAAAACTTAATAAAAGAAAATTTTAGTATTCGTCTTCGTTAAAGAAGAAATCTTCTTTGCTAGGATAATCAGGCCAGATATCTTCGATAGTTTCGTACACATCCCCCTCGTCTTCAATCTCTTGTAAGTTCTCAATAACCTCCAGTGGGGCTCCAGAACGAACGGCGTAATCAATCAATTCATCTTTTGTTGCAGGCCATGGTGCATCCTCCAATTTTGACGCCAATTCTAATGTCCAATACATTGTTTGTCAGTTTATTATGTGTAAATTCAATCTATATTGAGTGCATAATTGCTCGCAAAGATAATGAAAAAAATCGGTATAGCAAGCGTGCTATTCATATTTTCTGCCAAGAATAAAAAAATAATCAGATAGTCGATTGATGTAAATGGAGGCCTTGGCTTGGTTCTCTAAAAGTGATAGCTTATGTATGTTTCTTTCGGCTCTTCGGCAGATGCAGCGGCATACGTTGCATAGGGCGTTGATGGATGAACTTCCAGGTACGATAAAACAGTGTATCGGCGGAAGAGACTGATTTATTTGGTCGATTTGTTGTTCTATTTGTTCAGTTAGCGTGCAGTTAAAAGGATGGTTTTTGTCCCAGTCCTCGTTGTCGTTGGCATATAGCGCATTAATCTGAATGAGGGTTTCTTGAATCTGGGTGAGATATTCTCGAGTTGGCTCGTTTGTAGATTGTTTGAGTAGTCCGATAAAACTACTTAGTTCGTCTAATGTTCCGTAGATATCTAAATGTACATCGCTTTTGGGGACGCGTTTGCCTCCAATGAGTGAAGTCTCGCCTTTGTCGCCGGTTTTAGTATAGATGCTCATGTTCTTATAGTTTTATGCGGTAGGTGGCTGGTTTTAATTCGGGATTAAAAAACAATATCCCCATGTGGTATAAGTCGATGCTGGTGGTAACTTTTGGGTGTTGTTTTACCATTTCCCATGCTTGCTCCATCCCTTCTGACCAATGTATGTCGTCAAAAACAAAGATGCCGTTTTTGTTTGCTTTGGCGATGCATTGGTTAAAATATTGCAGTGTGGGTTGCTTTTGGTGATTGGCGTCAAAAAAAACAAAATCCAAGCCATCTACTTGTTGTAAAACCTGGGGTAGTATATCGTCTAAATTTCCGATATGTAGCTGAATATTAGAACATTTAGCATTACTAAAATTGGTTTGCGCGATGCCGGCAGTTTGTGGGCATCCTTCAAAGGAATGGACGGTTGCTTGTTTGTTTCCCTGTGCTAAATAGAGTGTGGTTGTACCTAAACAAGTGCCTAAATCGAAGATAACCGCAGGTTGATATGCTCTAACCATGCGGAAGAGTAATTGCGCTTGTTTGCGGGATTTAAGGCTCTTTTTGGCAATGTCTGATACAGAACGTGTGCGCGAGCCTCCTGTTCCGTAGTCGGTTGTATGCAGTAGGGTCTTATCGTTCAGTAAGTTTTGTCTGATTTGTTCGATAGGGGTGTATGCATAGTACGGATTCTTTTCGTTTTTTACATCGGTAATGAACGAAAAAACGAACGGAGAATGTACGCCATCGCCTCTGCTTGTTTTGGCGCAGAAGAAATGTCGCAGGTAGCTCTTTATGCGATGCCAAGTGTTGTGCATTATTGTAGGTGGCTTATTCGGTCAATTAAATCTTGGCATAATGCCGATTTCTTTTGGATGTGTTCTTGTACTTCTTGAACAAAGGGATTGCTTTCGAATTTTCCACGTACATTGATGAAATCCAAGCGCTTAATCTCGTCGTCACCATCGGCCCCAAATCCAGTTTTAGAGATTAAGGTAAATTCTTTCTTGGCGTCTTCGTATAATAGATTATCCAAGTCAACTACACTTTTCTTCCAAGTTAAAGCAAGGTCGATAATTTCTTGAATGGTAAAATCTTGGTAGGATTTGTTTAATTTTTCTTCGATTTTTTTGAGTGCCCAAGTCCATTCGTAGCGATAATAGTTTGCGTGAATCTCTTGGAATCGTTGGTTAATGGCAGTTAATGTATCGAGTGTGTTGTTGTCTATATCATCCAGTAATCGATCGATTTCGCTCTTGGGGGCAATCATGCCTGATAAATCGACCCAATCGCCCAAGCCGATTTCGGTATCTGGACGTAGTTGGTTGCGAACTTCGTCGATTGATGTAAATTGGGTGGTCTCTAAACGTTTAAGAATAGAATTTCCTAAAAATTTATGGATTGCCATTTGGTAGTATTTGATACCATTAAACAGCGATGAATGTTTGATAATGGTACTTTGGTAGGTATAGGTCTCGGATGTTTCGCCCGATAGTTCTTTGAGTGTTTCCAAGATGCGGATACCTGCGTACATTTTTTGTATGGTATAGGGACTAAGTAGGTTAAAGTTGATTTGATCTAACTTTTCGGGGTCTTTGCGTTTGTCGCGTTTGGGCCATTTTTGCGCATCGCGAATGGTACCTACACTACGTAGGTTTACGCCTGGAACGATGTGTGTATCGTCGTCGTTCTCAATTAAGTATGAGAAAGGTAGGTTGGATGTGTCAGAATGGTGGTGGTGGCGACCCATAACCAAAGAAAAGGCTCCAATTTTGGCGGGCCATAAAATGTACGAATCGCTGGTGGTTTTGCTTCCTCTTTCTACAACGCCTTGGTGGATGGGGCCTAATTTATACATGTGATTGCTTTGGTTGGAACCGCTGCCTGCATTTAAAAAAGAGAACATGCCAGCTATCAATAAACTCGATTTGTGGTGTGTTACGGTATAGGGACCTCCAAATATAGCGCATGCTTCGCCGTGAAATCCTTGGCAGTTACTAAAATACACCGAATCGTAGATGGAAAAGTGCTTGCCAAGTTGTGTTCCTTGACCGATAAAACAATTCTCAATTAAGGTAGCTTCGGTTACTTGCGAGCCTGATGATAGGATAAAATTCTTTGCCATAACACCATTGCCAATGTATATAGGGTCTATGGCATTGCTGTTGATGCTTCCGTTTTCGAGTTCGTTGGCACTATCAATGTGTGTGTTGTTTCCTATGTAAACATTTTTGATGTTGCCACAACTGGTAATTTGTACATTTTCTCCGATGTACCCCTGGCTTGATTGAATAGATGCGGCATAATTTTGGATAACTTGTTCGATGCGTTCGATGGTCTTGGCACGATGCCTGTATAAGGTCATGATATATGCCAATTGAGAGGATAATTTATTGCAGATAGCAATAGAACGACCTCCTGTTTCGTTTAGAACGGAAACTTTGATGCCGTTACCAAAAGTGCTGGCGCAAGTGGTGGCAATACATTCGGTATCTTCGATGTAACAGTTGTCTGCGATGTCGTAATTAGCGATATATCGGTGGATACGTGAAATGTAAACGTTGTTGCCGATGTTGCAATTGTGTATACTGGAATGATAAAGCCCGCTATGCCTTGGAATGCCCCCTTCTAAGGTAAATGTTTTGTCCATGAAGCCTATACGTACTTTCCCAGAGAAATGCACGTGTTTTACGTAATTAGGATTAAAGTTAGGGTGTACAGACAAGTTGTTCCAGTCGTCGCAGGTGCAGTGCTGGGCTTGTAGTTGTGCAATTTCGTTGGCAGTTAGACTTCTGTAGGTCATAGTATTTGGGTTTTATGATTCTTCGTCGTATGTATCGTATAAGAAATCGTTGTATGGGAAACGTGCGGTGTGTATTTCTTTGGCTCGTTGGTACAACAATTGTTTTAGTTCTTCGATGTTTATTTTTTCTTTTGCCGATATAAAGATGCAATTATCGTGGAGTTTAGACATCCATGTTTGTTTTAACTCTTCGATAGAAATGTTTTCGGGGGTATCGGGTGTTAAGTCTAATTCGTCTTTGGGTTGGTAGGTAAACGCATCGATTTTGTTGAATACCACAATGGTGGGTTTATCCTGTGAATCGATTTCGTGCAAAGTTCTTTCTACCACTTCCATTTGTTCCTCGAATTGTGGATGCGAAATATCAACCACGTGTACCCAAATATCGGCTTCTCTAACTTCGTCTAAGGTTGATTTAAACGATTCAATAAGTCCGTGTGGCAATTTTCTAATAAAACCAACTGTGTCTGTCATTAGGAACGGTAGGTTTTCTACGACCACTTTACGAACGGTGGTGTCTAAGGTAGCAAATAGTTTGTTTTCAGCAAATACGTCCGATTTGCTGATAAGATTCATTAGGGTTGATTTACCCACGTTGGTGTACCCAACTAGGGCTACGCGCACCAATTTTCCTCTATTTTTGCGTTGAACTGTTTTTTGCTTGTCAATGCTGACTAACTCTTCTTTTAGCAGCGAAATGCGGCGTAAAATGATACGGCGGTCGGTTTCAATTTGGGTTTCGCCAGGACCACGCATCCCAATACCACCTCTTTGGCGTTCCAAGTGTGTCCACATACGGGTTAGTCGAGGCAGTAGGTATTGTAATTGAGCTAATTCAACCTGTGTTTTGGCATGGGCTGTTTGAGCTCTTTTGGCAAAAATATCCAAGATGAGACTGGTTCTGTCTAAAGCCTTTACTTGGAGTTCTTTTTCGATGTTGCGTAGTTGAGATGGTGATAACTCGTCGTCGAAAATGGCTAAATTAACTTCGTGATCGGCTATGTATTGTTTGATTTCTTCTAACTTGCCGCTACCTACGAAGGTTTTAGAGTTGGCATAGTCCAATCGTTGAAAGAATTTATGTACAACGGTAGCACCCGCTGTGTCTGCCAAAAATTCCAGTTCGTTGATGTATTCGATTGCTTTACGCTCATTTTGTTGCTGCGTAATCAAACCGATTAAAATGGCCTTTTCTAATGCTATGTTTTCTGTTTCGTTGTTCATAGAATAAAAAAGCCTTCGAGATGAAGGCTTTTTAAGGTTTATATCATGTTAATAATTATAGTTTGAAACGAATAGGCAAGGTGTATTTTACGCGTACGTTTTTACCACCTTGGCGTCCTGGTGTCCATGCTGGCATTGATTCAATAACGCGTTTAGCTTCTGCATCCAAACTTGCTTCAACGCCACGAACTACTTGTACATCGACAATTTTACCGTCGCTGTTTACCACAAATTGGCAAATAACACGACCTTGAATGCCGTTTTCTTGAGCAATTAGTGGGTATTTGATGTTACGTACCAAGAAACGGTTCATGGCGTCTACACCACCAGGGAATTCAGGCATTTTTTCTACGATAACGTGGATGCGTTGTTCTTCGGGGTCTTCTTCGGGTGGAGCAACAGGAGCTTGGATTTCTACGCGTTGGTCAGCCTCGTCTTCCGAATTGAAATCAACGTCTTCTACTTCGGTTTCGTTATCTTGAATGTCAATAATGTCGCTAAGTACGGTTTCTTGTGGTTGTGGTGGAGGAGGTGGAGGAGGAGTCTCGTCTCTAAAGGTTACCTCAATCAATTCTTCGTCTTCCGCAATTGCCTCAACAAGTGCTTCTTCGTACACGGTAATGTCTTGCTCTGCCCATTCAAAAGCAACAAATGTTAGACCAAGTGCCACTACCAAGCCAATGAGGATGGAGGTTGATTTTTTGTTCTCCAAATCGGCTTTCGGTGATTTTTTTACTTCCATACTATATTAGGTTGATTTTTTGTCCGTCTGCAAATGTAGTATATTTTTTTTAGAAAGAAAAGTAATAAAATGACTTTTTTAGAAAAAATAATAGTTTAAAAGCTTCTAAAAAGGGATGTCATTAATCTAAACTGTGGTGCAATAGAGGGTTAGGTGTGTTGTTCTGCTAGAATACGCCACGTGGTCTGTGTTAAACAATAAAAATAAGGTGTATTACATGGAGTAAAATTGCGTAAAAATGCCTATATTTGAACGTTTTTTTGAAAGTATAGCATTGAAAAAGTTTTGTTTGTTATTTTTGGTTGGCTGCTACGCTTGCATAGCTCATGCGGGGCAAATGGGAACGGCGGTGGCTACGTTTGTTGATTACCCCGCTTCTGCGCATGTGGCAGCGTTAGGCGGGCATGTGGTTACAAACATGGGTAGTGACCCTACTTTTTCTATTTCAAATCCGGCGTCTTTGTCGGCAAAAACCGATAAATTATTATTCCTAAATTACTCCATTTATATGGTAGGGACGGGATATGGCTCGGCTATGTATGCTACTCGTTTTACGGATAAAGATTTGTTTGCAGGGTCTTTTCAGTTTGCCGACTATGGAATGATGGAGGGCTATGATCCGTACGGAAACCCTACGGGTAAGTTTTCTGCGCAGGATTTTTCAATCAATGCTACCTATGCGAGGGTGTTAAACCGTTATTTTACAGTGGGAGTAACCTTAAAGCCTGTATTGTCCACGTATGAGCAATATACGAGTTTTTCGTTGGGAGCTGATATAGGGGTGCAGTTTACTGATACCACCCACTTGGTTTCGGCAGGTTTGTCGTTGCGCAATTTTGGAGGTAGGGTTGCAGGTCCCGAAGATGTTTATATGACCAGCACCTGGATGCCTCTTAACCTATCAGTAGGGGTGGCAAAGCGTTTTTCGAAAGCGCCGTTTTGCTTGAATTTAACCTTGCAGAATTTGCAGAAATGGGATTATGATGTTGTAACGAACAACGGTGAAATTAAGAAAGTAAGTGCAGGTGAAGCTTTTGCCCGAAAGATTATCTTAGGTTTGGATATTTTGCCTAAATCAGAAAAGTTTTGGATTGCGTTGGCGTATAATTTTGATCGTGGTTTTAGTTTGTCGAATCCCTATGTATTCTCGGTGGCAGGTCTTACGGGTGGATTTGGCTTAAAAATTAAAATGGTACAACTGGGAGCCGCTATTGCTTTTTATAACACAGCAGCGGTTACAGGTCATATAACGGTAGCTATAGATATCAATCAGTGTATAAAGAAATGATTATGAAACGTATTACAATAGCAATTGATGGTTTCTCATCGTGTGGGAAAAGTACCATGGCCAAACAGTTGGCAAAAGATTTGGGGTACATATACGTGGATACAGGTGCTATGTATCGTGCAGTTACGTTGTATGCGTTGAATCATGCTTTTATGGCGCAGAATGAATTGCAAGTAAAAGAGTTATTGGCGTGCTTGCCAAAAATAGATGTTGCATTTACCCAAGAAGGTGGTGTGTTGTTAAATGGAGAACGGGTAGATGATGCGATTCGCAGTGTAGAAGTTTCGCAATGGGTTAGCAAGGTGAGCTCGATCAAGGAGGTTCGCCAAAAAATGGTTGAACTGCAGCGTGCTATGGGTTCTAACAAGGGAGTAGTAATGGATGGACGAGATATTGGCACTGTGGTTTTCCCAGATGCAGAACTAAAGATATTTGTAACGGCAGAGCCAAAAGTCAGGG
The DNA here is from genome assembly GCA_937911935.1 of uncultured Bacteroidales bacterium. GTDB lineage: Bacteria > Bacteroidota > Bacteroidia > Bacteroidales > Paludibacteraceae > Enterocola. The sequence continues at coordinate 14,357 of CALDQH010000024.1, forward strand.
CTCAACGTCGTTATGATGAATGGACAGCAAAGGGAATGCAGGTGAACTTTGACGAAGTGCTTCGGAATGTAATAGATAGAGATTATCAAGATCAGCATCGAGCCGAAAGTCCTTTGAAGCAAGCAGATGATGCAATCGTGCTCGATAATAGTTACATGAGTCGAGGCGAACAACAAGAATGGTTAATGAAACAAGTAGAAAAGGTATGCAACACCCCTGTGTAGATATAGATAATGATTCTGGTTTTTGTTTTGGAGTTGTCAATGCCATTCAAAAGGCAGAGCAAGAATTAGCAACTTCCCATCATTTGTATTGTTTGGGCGATATTGTTCACAATAGTGACGAGGTTGAACGATTGTCGAAAGCAGGCTTGCAAGTTATCGAGCACAAAGACTTGGCCATGCTTTGCAATACCAAATTGTTGTTTAGAGCACATGGGGAGCCTCCAAAAGTATATGAACAGGCACGTTCCAATGGAGTGGAGATTATTGATGCTACTTGTCCTGTGGTGTTGGCTTTGCAAAAAAGAATCCGTAAAGCATACGAGGAACATCCTCAATCGCAGATTGTTATTTATGGCAAAAAAGGTCATGCCGAAGTAAATGGTTTGGTAGGTCAGACGGATGGTAATGCCATTGTGGTAGAACAAGAGTCGGATTTAGATGATATTGATTTTCAAAAGCCTATTATCTTGTTTTCGCAAACCACCAAATCGATTGATGGATTTCAGAAATTAGTAGAGGAGATTCGGTGCAAAGGGGTCGAATCGTTTACCTACTATGATACGATTTGTCGTCAAGTAGCCAATCGTATGGGAAATATTCGAAAGTTTGCCAAAGAACATCAATTGGTTTTGTTTGTTAGTGGGAAAAAAAGTTCGAACGGCAAGGTTTTGTTTGAAGAATGTAAAAAGCAGAATGCTAATACCCATTTTGTGTCCTCTCCGAATGATTTGACGCCTGATATATATTGTGGAGAAATGTCGGTAGGGATATGTGGTGCAACTTCGACGCCTAAATGGCAGATGGAGGCTGTTAAAGAAAAAATACAAGAAATAATTTCGGAATATACGAACAAGATAATCAAAGAATAATAAAGTAATATAGTATGTATCAGATTAAAACAATTGGTATTCTTACTTCGGGTGGTGATGCACCTGGTATGAATGCGGCTTTGCGTGCCGTAACGCGTGCAGCAATTTTTAATGGTATTAAAGTAAAAGCCATTATGAGAGGTTATAAAGGTATGGTAACCAACGAGATAGTTGAATTTAAAACCCAAAATGTTAGTAATATTATTCAACACGGGGGTACCATTATCAAAACGGCTCGTTGCGATGAATTTAAGACCAAAGAAGGCAGACAACTGGCATACGATACCTTAAAAAGCCACGAAATTGATGCCTTGGTGGTCTTGGGTGGTGATGGTACCTTTACGGGTGCCCGTATCTTTGCGCAAGAATTTAATTTCCCCATTGTAGGTGTTCCTTGTACGATTGATAATGACTTGTACGGTACAGACTTTACCATTGGTTACGATACCGCACTTAATACGGTGATCGATGCTGTAGATAAAATTAGAGATACCGCCTCGTCGCACGAACGTTTGTTCTTTGTAGAAGTAATGGGTCGTGATGCAGGCTTTTTGGCACTCAATGCAGCCATTGCATCGGGTGCAGAGGCTGCGGTAATTCCCGAAATTAGCATCAAAGATGATTTGCTATCGGAAGTTATCAAAAACGGCTTTAGAAAAAGTAAAAACTCCAGTATTGTATTGGTGGCAGAAAGTGACGTTACAGGTGGTGCTCAAGGTGTTGCCGATAGAATTAAAAAAGAACATCCCGAATACGATGTTCGTGTAGTTGTTTTGGGTCACATGCAACGTGGAGGCTCGCCATCTGCTCAAGACCGTATTTTGGCAAGTAGAATGGGTGCGGCTGCTATCGAGGCACTTTTGGAAGAGCAACGCAACCTAATGGTGGGTATTGTTAACGACGAAATTGTATATGTACCTTTCTCTAAGGCAATTCGCGATGATAAACCCATCAACATGAAACTCATTTCAACCCTTAGAACCCTTTCGATATAAAAGAATCGGTTATACATATTAAAGGAGCCCGTGTTAATAACCTCAAAAATATTGAGGTAAAAATACCGCATGGAAAATTGGTTGTGGTAACGGGTGTGTCAGGTTCTGGCAAATCGTCGTTGGCTTTCGATACGTTGTATGCAGAAGGTCAACGTCGTTATGTTGAGAGCTTGTCGTCGTATGCTCGGCAGTTTTTAGGAAGAATGCCCAAACCTGATGTTGATTTTATTACCGGTTTGCCGCCTGCTATTGCGGTAGAACAAAAAGTAAAAACACGCAACAATCGTTCTACGGTTGGGACATCGACCGAAATTTACGATTATTTGCGAAAACTATACGCTCGCATCGGTAAGACTATATCACCTATCTCGGGACAAGTTGTTAAGAAACATCAGGTATCTGATGTATTGCACTTTGTTGAGCATCAGCCGATTGGAACTCCTTTTTTGTTGTTGGCTCCTTTGGTAAAAGAAGAAGGACAAACAGACCAGCAAACATTGGAAATTCTGCTGCAGCAGGGCCTGAACCGTCTGTTGGTGAACGATGAGATTAAGCGTATAGACGCGATGCTGTCGCAGCCTATCCCGGCAGAAACCTATATCTTGATAGATCGTTTTACGGCAGATGTGGATAAAAGTTTGCTGAATCGGTTGGCGGACTCCGTAGAAACGGCTTTTTACGAAGGACATGGGGTCGCTTTTTTAGCACGTTTAGATGAGAATCGTAAGGTGATAGAAAAGCGGGAATTTTCGCGCGATTTTAAGGCAGATGGCATGTTGTTTGAAGAACCCTCCGAACAATTGTTTAGTTTTAACAATCCGTTGGGTGCTTGTCCGCATTGTGAGGGATTTGGCTCGGTTATTGGCATTGACGAAAATTTAGTCGTTCCTAATAAATCCTTATCGCTTTACGAAGGAGCGGTAGCTTGTTGGAGGGGTGAAAAAATGGGTGTCGATTTACAATTGCTTATCAAGCATGCAAGTAAATTTGATTTTCCCATTCATCGACCTTATTATCAACTTACAGAAGAGCAAAAACGTTTGCTGTGGACTGGTAATGAGTATTTTGAAGGGTTGAATGCCTTTTTTGATTTTTTGCATCAGAATCAATACAAGATACAATACCGAGTTATGTTGAGTCGTTATCGTGGAAAAACAATCTGCCCACATTGTCATGGAACTCGGTTAAAGAAAGAGGCTACTTATGTTCAAGTAGGAGGAAAATCGATTGTAGATCTGGTACAGCTACCTATTGCAGATTTGTACACCTTTTTCGAAGACCTTACGTTGGATGATTTTGAAAAACTGGCTGCGGAGCGATTGTTGGCAGAAATCAAGAAAAGGATTCGTTGTTTGATGGATGTTGGATTGGATTATCTTACGTTGAATAGAGCCTCGGCAACCTTATCTGGTGGAGAGAGTCAGCGTATCAATTTAGTCTCGTCTTTGGGAAGCAGCCTGGTTGGATCTTTGTATGTGTTGGACGAACCCAGTATTGGATTGCATCCTCGAAATACCGATTTGTTGATTCACGTATTGAGGCAATTGCAAGCGTTAGGCAATACGGTTGTGGTTGTTGAACACGATTTGACGATGATGCAGTCGGCTGACTACTTAATTGATATAGGCCCTGCTGCAGGAAGATTAGGCGGGGAGGTGGTGTTGCAAGGTGAACCCGATCGATTACTGCAACAAAAGCAGTTGTATGAGCAATCTGCTACGTTGCGTTACTTAGCGGGTATCGAACAGCCAGCATTTGCACCTGCAATGCGCAAATGGTCCAATTACATAGAGGTAGTAGGTGCTACGCATCATAACTTGAAAGATGTGTCCGTTAAATTTCCTTTGGGAGTTATAACGGTGGTAACAGGTGTTTCTGGGTCTGGTAAATCTACCTTGGTGCGTGATGTGTTTTATACCGCTCTTAAACGCTATTATGGGGGTACTGTCGATAAGGTGGGTAGTCATGCCAAATTGCAAGGAAGCTTGCATTTGATTAACGATATCGAATTAGTCGATCAGAATCCTATTGGAAAATCGACTCGCTCTAACCCTGCTACCTATCTCAAGGCTTTTGATGAAATTCGACGTTTGTTTGCCGAACAGCCTTTGTCAAAACAGATGGGCTATACGGCAGGTTATTTCTCGTTTAACTCGCAAGGAGGTAGGTGTGATGTATGCCAAGGCGAAGGTGTGGTAACTATTCCGATGCAATTTATGGCAGATGTGCAACTTACTTGCGAAGCCTGTGGAGGGAAACGATTTAAATCAGAAATATTAGAGGTTAAATACCGTGGAGTAGATGTGTATGATGTGTTGGAAATGACCGTTAATCAAGCCATTGAGTTTTTCTCGACGGATACAGCTTCGCTTCCGCAACTTATAGTAAAACGCTTAAAACCACTACAAGATGTCGGATTGGGATATGTTAAATTGGGGCAAGCGTCATCTACGTTATCAGGAGGAGAGAGTCAACGTATTAAATTGGCGTCTTTTTTGAGTGCTGATATGCAGGGAAATAAGATATTTGTTTTTGACGAACCTACCACAGGATTGCATTTCTCGGATATTCAAACTTTGATGAAATCGTTTCATCGACTTATCGAAAAGGGTCATACTGTCATTATCATAGAACACAATGTTGATGTTATAAAACAGGCTGATTATGTTATTGATTTAGGACCAGAAGGTGGGGATAAAGGAGGATATGTGGTGTATGCAGGCGATGTGGATGGGCTAAGGGCATGTAAAGATTCTTATACGGCTAGATACATTTAGAAAATTCTATTTTTTATTCAGTTGTAACCTATAAGATATAAGTAAAAAGAAGAGGGTGACCATGGGGTCACCCTCTCTTGGTATGTATTCTTGTGATAAGAATTACAATTGAGGACCAGCAGCAACCAATGCTTTGCCAGCTTCGTTACCTTCGTATTTAGCGAAGTTTTTGATGAAGCGAGCAGCCAAGTCTTTAGCTTTTTCTTCCCATTCGCAAGCGCAAGCGTAAGTGTCGCGAGGATCCAAGATAGCTGGATTTACGTTAGGAAGAGCGGTTGGTACTTCGAAGTCGAACATAGGGATTTTTTTGGTTTCAGCTTTCAAGATAGAGCCGTCCAAAATAGCGTCGATAATACCACGAGTATCAGGAATTGAGATACGTTTGCCAGTACCGTTCCAACCGGTGTTAACCAAGTATGCTTTAGCACCTGATTGTTCCATTTTCTTAACTAGTTCTTCAGCATATTTGGTTGGGTGCAATTCCAAGAATGCTTGACCAAAGCATGCAGAGAAAGTAGGAGTAGGTTCGGTAATACCACGTTCGGTACCTGCCAATTTAGCGGTGAAACCACTCAAGAAATAGTATTTGGTTTGTTCAGGAGTCAAGATAGATACTGGAGGCAATACACCAAATGCGTCAGCTGACAAGAAGATAACGTTCTTAGCAGCAGGAGCGGTAGAACCTGGTTGAATGTTGTTGATGTGTTCGATAGGATAAGAAACACGAGTATTTTCGGTTACGCTCTTATCGTTGAAGTCGATAGTACCGTCAGCAGCAACAGTTACGTTTTCCAACAAAGCGTTACGTTTGATAGCACCGAAGATATCAGGTTCGCTAACTTTGTCCAAACCGATAACTTTAGCATAGCAACCACCTTCAAAGTTGAATACGCCGTTGTCGTCCCAACCGTGTTCGTCGTCACCAATCAAGCGACGTTTTGGATCGGTAGAAAGGGTGGTTTTACCAGTTCCAGACAAGCCGAAGAAGATAGCGGTGTTTTCGCCGTTCATATCGCAGTTTGCAGAGCAGTGCATAGAAGCGATACCTTTAAGTGGCAAGTAGTAGTTCATCATAGAGAACATACCTTTTTTCATTTCGCCACCGTACCAAGTGTTAAGGATGATTTGTTCGCGGCTGGTCAAGTTGAATACAACTGCAGTTTCGCTGTTCAAACCTAGTTCTTTGTAGTTTTCAACTTTTGCTTTAGAAGCGTTGTAAACGATGAAGTCAGGTTCGAAGTTAGCCAAATCTTCTTCCGAAGGACGGATGAACATGTTTTTAACAAAGTGTGCTTGCCATGCTACTTCCATGATGAAACGAACAGACATACGAGTGTCAGCGTTAGCACCGCAGAATGCATCGATTACAAACAATCTTTTGTTAGAAAGGCAATCTTGAGCGATTCCTTTAAGAGCATTCCAAGATTCGGTAGAAAGAGGTTTGTTGTCGTTTTTATATTCGTCAGATGTCCACCAAACGGTATTTTTAGAAGTTTCGTCCATTACAATGAATTTGTCTTTAGGCGAACGACCGGTGTAGATACCTGTCATAACGTTCACTGCACCAAGTTCAGTTTCTTGACCAACTTCAAAGCCTTCTAAACCAGCTTTGGTTTCTTCAGCAAACAATACTTCGTAAGAAGGATTGTGTACAATCTCAGTAGTTCCGGTAATACCGTACTTGCTTAAATCTAAATTTGCCATCTTTTAATGTGATTAATGAATGTATAAAATTTAATTATCTCTATTTGAATGAGGATAAAAGTGCTTCTCCTTTTAATCCACCATGCAAATATAATTAGAAATATCCAAATTAACAACTCCATGGGCTTTGTTATCTCTTAAAATTTGATAATAATAGGTCGGCCCGTAGTTTTTTTTGTATTTTTGCGTGACCTTATCTAAGAAAATGAAACAACTTTGTATTAACTATAAAAACAGCGATAGGTTGCTATCTCAGGTAAATTTACCTGCTTCTAAAAGTATCGCTAATAGGGCACTCATTGTGGCTTCGTTAGGTGGTTTTGTGTCGTTTATAGAAAATTTATCAGATTGCGATGATACCCGTGCTGTCATAAATGCATTGTCGTCTAAAACGCATACGCCCAATGTGGGCGCGGCAGGAACAGCCATGCGTTTTTTAACTGCCTATTATGCGCAGATGCCTGGTGTTTGGCAACTTTCGGGCAGTGAGAGAATGCATCAACGCCCTATTGCAATATTGGTGGATGCTTTGCGTAGTTTGGGAGCAGATATTACTTATTTGCAAAAAGAAGGTTATCCTCCGTTACGCATTGTCGGCAAACAGTTGCAAGGGGGTGAAATAGCCTTAAATGGAGGTGTAAGTAGTCAGTACATATCGGCTTTGCTAATGATAGCTCCTTATATGGAGCAAGGTTTAGTCTTGCATTTAACCGATAAGGTGGTAAGCGTTCCTTATATACAGATGACCTTGTCGTTGATGCGTTTCTTTGGCGTAGAATCAACGTTTGATGGTACAGCCATTAGGATTGCTCCTCAATTGTACAAGGCAGTGCCTTTTGTAGTAGAGAACGATTGGTCGGCTGCCTCTTATTGGTATGCTACGGTGGCTTTGCGCCCTGGAACAACGCTCTTTTTGCCTTATTTGCAAGAGAAAAGCTGGCAAGGAGATGCGCAATTGGTAAACTTGTTTAAACCCTTAGGCGTGTGTACTACTTTTGTAAACGGTGGGGTTGAATTGTCGTCATCTGCCGAACCTGTTGTATCGCAATATACCTGCGATTTAGCATCGCAACCCGATTTGGCTCAAACTTTGGTGGTTACCTGTTTGATGTTAGGTATTCCGTTTCGATTCTCGGGGCTGGGTAATCTGAAAATCAAAGAAACCGATCGTATTGCTGCACTTATTGCAGAAAGTAAAAAAATGGGATTTTTGTTGCACGAGGTAGCAGAGGGTGTGTTAGCGTGGGAAGGAGAGCGATGTCCTGCTGCTAAACCTATATGCATTGATACCTACGAAGATCACCGCATGGCCATGGCGTTTGCACCTGCTGTGTTTAAATTAGGTGACATTTGTATCAATAATCCGCAAGTAGTAACTAAATCGTACCCTCAATTTTGGGAAGAGTTATCAAAATTCGTTACCTTTGTATCCTAATTAATTTTCTTTACAAGATGAAAGATTTAAATACTTTACGTGTTGCTGTGGCTTGTGACCATGCCGGTTTTGAACTAAAAGAAGAGTTAGTTAAAATTTTCTCGGACAAATTGTTTGAGTTAAAGGACTTTGGTACATTCTCAAGCGACAGCGTTGATTATCCTGATATGATTCACCCCATGGCAAAAGAAGTGAACGATGGAAATTTTGACTTTGGTATTGCTATTTGTGGTAGTGGTAATGGTGTTAGCATGGTGGCTAACAAATACAAAAACGTACGCGCTGCTTTGTGTTGGCAAGTAGAATTGGCAAAATTGGCACGTCAACACAACGATGCCAATATTGTATCGATTCCTGCACGTTTTATTAGTCAGGCAACGGCAGAATTGATTATTGAATCGTTCTTGCAAACCGACTTTGAAGGTGGTCGTCACCTAGCACGCGTAAGCAAAATTGCTGCTGTTTTATAAGGAAGAGTTGTTAGGGAGTAAGTGGGAAACATCTTTGCCGTGTTTTTGTAATTCTCTCACGATAGAAGATGAAACTTCTTGCAAGGTAGGATTGGCTAATAGAAAGATGGTTTCCACCCCAAAAAAAGTATAGTTGACTTGCGCAATTTCTTTTTCGTATGCCAAGTCTGTTTCGTTTCGAATGCCACGTATGATACACGTGGCATTTTCTTTTTGTATCAGTTCGGCTGTCAGCCCTTTGTATGCAATAACAGAAATACGCTCGTTGTTCGCGTACAATGATTGGATGTCCTCGATATGATGAGGATTTGTTTCGCTTTTCTGTGAATTTTCGCCTACTGCAATGATAAGGCGGTCAAAGAGTTGTAATGCTCTTTTGACTATATCTTCGTGTCCTTTGGTAAAAGGAGAAAAACTTCCCGGAAAAACAGCCGTTTTTTTCATGTTCTTATTGTTGGATGAAATCGGCTTTATGAATGCGTCCTTTGCAAAGGGTTATTTCTTGTTGAGAACTACTGGTGCCAACCAAAAAGATGTTGTCTTGGAATGATACTGCGGTGCATCCCTTTTTCCATTGATAAGAACTGGGTAGTTGTTGGTAGGTTGGGATTGGAGTCCATGAGTAACCGTTATCTTTGGAACGATAGGCAGTTTGTTCTACGGTTTGGTTGGTAGATAAGCCACCAAAGATATACAAGTAATTGTCATAATAGGCGGCGCTGGCATGGTGTCTTGGTGTAAAGGCATATTGTCCCGATTGGTTTAGGATGTTGGTCCAGTAGAAACCATTATCGGTAGAAAGTACGCTGTTTTGTGCTTGGTTGTTGTTATCCCCTCCTAATAGATAAAGGGCAGTGGAGGTGGTTAGCGGAGTGCTGCCAGCCAAATTAAATAGCTGAGGAAGTATGGCATCTTCCACCGTTTGTATAGTGGTTCCGTCAAAGAACGATAAGGTGTTATTTGTGGCATCTTTGCCTGCAATCCATAGTTTTTGATTAAGTTCTCCTAACAACATTGTCATGCTGTGCGTGCCATCCGCAACAGGAATCCATTGGTCTTCTTCGAATCGATAAAGTTTGGTTGCATCGGTAGAGGTAGCATAAATATAGCCTTTGTATGTGGCGATGGATGCTACATTGATGTCTTCTTTGGAATCGATAGATTGCCAGTTTTGAGCGTCTTTGCTGTAGTAGGTTGTATTGCCATCTTGATTTTTGACGATGATGTACAATTGATCTTGCAAAACAGCAGCCTTGCTCTCTTGAATCGTGGATGGATGTGAGATAGAGGGTAGCATCTCCCATAAAATCTCCTCTGGGTTATGCTTGTGTTTGTTGAGAGTAATGGTATAGGTAGCCTCACCCTTTTTGTTTTGTGATTGAACATACAGGGTTACAGGTTGGCTAAAATCAATGCTGTCCTTTTGGTTCCAATCTTTACCGTTTACTTTGATTTCTTTGGGCGATCCTGTAAACTCGATAAAAGGGAAAAGTTTGGTTAGATTCATGTCGTATGCCACCGAGTCGGTGTTGTAGATAAGGCATTGTATAGAATCGATGGTAAACTGGACGTTTTCGATTCCAGGAACCTGACTATGGGTTCCGAAGGAGAACTTTTTGATATGTGGACTCGATTGTAGTACGATGTCTTTGTTTTCGCACGAAGATAGAATGAGTGTAAAGAAAAGAACAAAAGGAAATAAGTATTTCATAGTGCAAATATGCTGTTTGTTTGCGTGTGCGAATATAATAAAAAAAACGGGATAAATTGTTTTATCCCGTTTTTTTGTGGTTGTGAGTTTGCTTTTTGCTTATTGGATAGCAGCTTTGAATTCGTCAAGCAACCAGAATTTTGCAAATTCCATATCGGTAGCAGCACCAGCAGCTTTGGTTTTGCAGATACCAGCTACAGCTTTCAACGACTCGCATACTTTTGCAAGGTTGTCTTGGCGTGCAGCGCAAATAGCCGATAGATAGTAGGTATCAGCGTTTTTGTCAGCAACGTTGTCCAAGATAGAAGCAGCTTTGTCGATGTTTCCGCTCAATAGTTGAGCCAAAGCAGCGTTGTTAGAAACGGTGTTGCCAAAGTTTTCGATGGCTTTAGCGTATTCGCCGTTTTGGATGTTCAATAGAGCTTGAGCTTCTGCCAATTGTTCTACACCAGCAGCTTTGCCTAAGAAAGCAGCAGCATCGGTAGTGTTACCTTCTAACATGGCTAATAGAGCGTAGTTGAAGTTGGTTTCAGCTTGCTCTGCGCCACCGTTGTTAGATGCAGCGTCCAATGCAGCTTTGGTTTTGTCGAATTGACCTTTTTCGAATTTAATAGCAGCCAAGTTGTTGTTGGTTCTCCAGTCTGCTGGGTTTTGTTTAGCGTTAGCTTCGGTAAATGCGATAGCGTCATCAGCGTTGTCAACAATCGATGCAGCATACATCAATTCTTCTACGTTCAAAGTATCTGGGTTAGCTTTAGCCATTTCCAAGATTTGAGCGTCAGTTTTACCAGCTTTGATAACGGTAAGCGCCAATTGAGAACGACGAAGTTTAGGAAGGATTTCTTTTGCCAATTCGGTATAAGCAGCCGACAAGTTTTTGATTTGAGCTTCGCGTTCAGCAGGATCTTGGTAGCTGCTCAAAACGTTAAGGATCAATTCTTTGTCTTGGATGTCAGATGCATTAACCAATTCTTGGAAACCTTCCCAGTCTTGTGCGATGTATTTAGCGTCAATAGCAGCATTGTTATTTTTTTGTCTTTTCAAGAATTTAACCGTGTTGTTTTGACGTGCAGTAGCCAATTTTTCGTTCAATTCAACACCACCGTCAGGAGATGCAGCCGAAATAACTTCCAAGCCTTGGATGGTACGCATGCTGTCTTTTGCAGTAGCAGCAGCTGCTTTATTCAACGCTTTTACGTCTTTGTTGTTTTTAACGGTTGATTGTTGGATTTGGAACATGATGTCAGCTTTGGTTACTTCTGCAGTGTCGCGCATAAAGTTTGCTTTAGCAACAGCAGGAGCAATTTCGCCGGCATTAGCCAAGGTAGCAGTAGTGATACAACCAACTGCGATTTCAATTTCGGGGATTTGAGCTTCTTTGTCGTTCAAAGTAGCTTTGAAACGTAGTGCCAAAGTTGAATTTTTCATGGCAGGTACAAAGTCGAACGAGAAGTTTTGGCTAACAGTACCACCTGCTTTGTATTGGATAGTTTCGTTGTTGCCTACAACTTTAGTTCCTTGGTAAGTAGCAGATTCCGACAAGGCTTCGCCACCTTCGTATTTCAATACGGGGATAACTTCTACTACACCTTTTTCTGCGAAGTATTTTTCGGGGAAGGTAGCGGTAATAGTACCTTCTACTTTACCTGCTTTTACTTCTAGTGGATTGGGGTTAACCGTGAAGTATTCAGGTTTTAACTCGCCTAATTTTTGGCAAGAAGCAAAGGCAATTAACAATGCCATACCCATGCCTAAACGTAATAAACTCTTTTTCATGTTATTGGTTTTTAGTAATAAATATTTTTCAAGACAATATTTCGGTACAAAGATAGCAATATTTGCATAATCTTTGATTTAGTGCCGTTTAATTTTTTCTCTAAATTGTTATAAGAATTGACATATTTATTTTTTTTAACATAAAATACTTTTTTAGGTAGGTCTAAATGTCCACTTTTGCCGTCCGCTATGGTTCGATATCCGTTAACTTGGTTGTCTTTTAAACGATTTGGCAATCTGTGTAGATTGTTGGGTAGTTATGGCCTGTCGGTTGTTATGAAACGACCGATCGGATATGCTTATCCTTATGCAGCCTCTATAGAACCAGCTAACTATTGTAATTTATCATGTCCTCAATGTCCTACGGGCAGAAAACTCATCGACAAAAAAGCACAACAACTCGCTTACAAGGATTTTTGTAGTTACGTTGATTCGCTCTCGCCTTATTTGATGTATTTAAATTTGTATTTTCAGGGAGAGCCTTTTTTGAATCGTCACTTGTCTGATATGATACGATATGCGCACGATAAGAAGATCATGACTTGTGTATCGACCAATGCGCATTTTATTTCGGACGATGTATTGCTTGCTTTGTGCCAAAGTGGTATCGATCGGTTGATTATTTGTTTAGATGGTGCCACGAAACAATCTTACGAAAAATACCGAGTTGGGGGCAATTACGATAAAGTTATCGATGCTATTAAACGATGTGTTGAAGCTAAATTGCCTGTTGAAGTTCAGTGCTTGCTGTTGGAATCTACCGAAAATGAACAGCAAACGATTATGTCATTGGTTCGTTCGCTTGGGGTTCAGAATGTAACTTTCAAAAAGGCACAATTCTATGACGATTATCTGTTGCCCAAAAACGACAAAAACCGACGCTATAAGCAGTTGGCAGACGGACGTTTGCAGGTTAAGAAGAAATGGAAGAATCGATGTTTTAGAATGTTTTCTTCTGTTATCGTAGATGTAAATGGCAATGTACTGCCATGCTGTTATGACAAATTTGCTCAGCACGCATACGGCAATCTCAATGAGCAATCCATCAAATCCATTATAAAAGGTGATAAATATGCTTGTTTCCGGAATCAGATTTGGAAAAACAGAGCAGCTGTAGAAATGTGTAGAAATTGTACGGAGTAGTACAACGAAATACGGATAAAAAAAGAATCGGGGTTTACTTATCAAGTAAATCCCGATTCTTTGTATCGAAATAGTTTAATTATTTCTTAAGATTTTTGCGTTCTTGTCTGCTAAATACGTCGTAAGCAGTTGGAACGGCAATGAATAGGGTTGAGTAGGTACCTACAATTACACCCAACAACATCGCGAATACAAAACCACGAATGGTTTCGCCGCCCAATAGTAGAATCACAATCAATACCAAACCAGTTGATAGTGAGGTACTCAAGGTACGGGTCAAGGTAGAGTTGATTGCTTCGTTGATTACCAAAGCACGATCGCGTTTTGGATATAGCGCAATTTGTTCGCGTACACGGTCAAACACAACCACGTTGTCGTTGATAGAGTAACCCACGATGGTTAGGATAGCTGCAATGAACGATTGGTCAATCTCCATAGAGAATGGCATGACTTTGTATAGTAGCGAGTAGGCTCCAATGATGAAGATTACGTCGTGAACCAATCCGAACAACGCACCCATACTGAATGATACGTTGCGGAAACGTGCCAAAATGTACAAGCAAATGCCTAAGATAGATAGGAAGATAGCCAAGGTAGCATCAATCTTGATGTCGTCGGCAATAGCGGCGCTTACCTTTTGCGAACTTTGAATACCCAAGGTTTCTGCACCTTCGATAGCAGCAACTGCTTTGCCGTTTTCTAATGAGTAACCTTCAACAAACAACTCTTTGCTAACTCCGTATTGTTCCAATAGTGGTTGCAATTCGGTGTAAAGAATGGTTTCCACTTCGTCATCTATCGATTTGTCGTTGTCGGTGATTTTGTAGTTGGTAGATACACGTACTTGGTTTTCGTTACCAATGGTAATAACCGATACAGATGCATCTTTGAAACCATCTTGTAGGTGAGCTTCGATTTCTTCGGTATTTACTTTTTCGTTGAAACGGATTACGTAGTTTCTACCACCCGTAAAGTCGATACCTTGATTTAAACCTAAAGTAAAGAGTGAAACAACTGCGATTACAATCATCAAAGCAGCAGCGGGATAACTAAATTTACGTAGTTTCAACCAATCTACTTTGGGATTTACTAATAGGTTTTTAGACAAAGCGGTAGTAAAGGTCCATTTGCTCAATTTGCCATTTTCGCTCATGTTATCATATACCAATCGGGTAATGAACACAGCGGTAAAGAACGAGGTGATGATACCAATAATCAAAGTGGTTGCGAAACCTTTGATAGGACCTGTACCAAAGTAGAACAAGATTACACCCGTAATGATGGTGGTAAGGTTAGAATCGACAATGGCAGACATCGCATTTTTGTAACCATCTGTTACGGCTGCTTTGTGTGTTTTGCCAGCTCTAAGTTCTTCTTTTATACGTTCGTAGATAAGCACGTTAGCATCCACTGCCATACCCATGGTAAGTACAATACCTGCAATACCAGGAAGTGTTAATACGGCTTTGAATGATGCCAAAATACCAATCAAGAAGAATACGTTAAGTAGCAAGGCGCCATCTACGATTAGACCTGGAAGGATACCGTAGAAGCAAATCATGTAAATCATGATGCAAGCAAAGGCAATAACGAACGACCACAAACCTTTGGTAATAGCTTCTTGACCCAAAGAAGGACCAACTACGTCTTCTTGAACAATACGAGAAGGAGCAGGCATTTTACCCGATTTTAGAACGTTTGCCAAGTCTTTGGCTTCTTGTGCAGTGAAATCGCCCGAAATTTCTGATTGACCACCGTTAATTTCGGTGTTTACATTGGGGAATGAATAAACCATGTTGTCCAAAACAATGGCAATGCTACGACCAATGTTTTCTTTGGTTAAACGAGCCCATGTTTTAGCACCTTCGGGGTTCATTGACATGCTTACGGTATAGTTTGAGCTGATTTGGCTCAAGTTTTCGCGAGCGTCAACAATGACATTGCCACCAAGAGGAGCTTTGCCGTCGCGGTTGGTAATTTTGATAGCAACCAATTGGTAGTATAAACCTTTGTCGTCCACAGGTTTTACGGTCCAACGGAAGCCTAAGTCGCGTGGTAAAACTTCTTTTACTTGACGCATGGTCAAATAATCCATAACAGTAGCAGTATCGCGTACGCTAACTACGCCAACAGCAGGGCCATAACCCAATTGACCATTGTAGTTGTTGATTAACAATTTGCTGAACAATGGATTTTCTTTAGCAAATTGCTCCATTTGTGCTACGCTGTCTGTTTGAGCACTGTTGTCTTGTGCAAGTGCAGCATTCAAGGAATCGATAGCACTGGTTAGTTCTTCTTTTGCGGTTGCTTGAGTAGCTTCGGCAGCAGGAGCAACTTCGGTATTAGCCAAATATTCTTTTACAGCAACATTGGCTTTTTCCAAAGCAGGATAAATTTCGGTTAAGTTGTAAGTTTCCCAAAATTCCAAGCTGGCAGAGCCTTGAAGCAGTTTACGAACACGTTCGGGTTCTTTGATGCCAGGAAGCTCAATCAAGATGCGACCGTTGGTTTCCAAACGTTGAATGTTAGGTTGAACT
The DNA here is from genome assembly GCA_937911935.1 of uncultured Bacteroidales bacterium. GTDB lineage: Bacteria > Bacteroidota > Bacteroidia > Bacteroidales > Paludibacteraceae > Enterocola. The sequence continues at coordinate 29,998 of CALDQH010000024.1, forward strand.
ACACCAAAGCGGTCAATACGAGTACGAAGTACATTAAACGAGTTGTCAACGGTAGCTTGAACTTCTTCTTTCAAGACGCTGATAACTTCGTCGTTGGTGCTTTTTAGGCTGATTCTGTCTTTTAAATCAAAAGTAGTGAAAATAGCAGCCAAACGAGCATTGGGATCTAATGCTTCGTAAGATTCTTTGAATAGATCGATAAAATCTTTTTGGCTTGAACTTTGTTTTTCGATGGCAGCATCGATGGCTTTGTTGAATGTTTCGTCTTTGCTATTACCTGCAAGGGTGCGGATAATGTCAGGCACAGAAACTTCCAAAATAACGTTCATACCGCCTTTAAGGTCAAGACCTAAATTTAATTCGTTTTCGCGGCATTCTTTCAAAGTATAGCCTAACCATACTTTTTCGGTTGCCATTGAGTCCAAATAATGGTACTCTGCCATCTTATCGCCATTGGCGTATTCTGTTGCTAAATCGTTGTAGTGTGATGTCACTACATTAAACGATAGGTAGAAACAGCAAACCAATCCCAATAAAACAGCGAACAATGTTACAAATCCTTTGTTTTGCATATTCTATTATGATTATTAAATTATTGTAATCGTTTGTGTAAATAGCTATTTTCGCCTAAAAACAAGGCGCAAATATAATTAAAATATCCTAATCGCCAAAAAATAAGCCACCTTAGGAGCATTAAATAATCAACATGGCATCGCCGTATGTACCAAATTGATAACCCTCTTTGAGTGCTTCGTTGTAAGCATTCATCACGTAGTCGTAACCACCAAAGGCTGCAACCATCATGAGTAGTTGAGAATAAGGGAAATACAAGTTAGCAACCATCGAAGATGCTACGGTAAAGTCGTAAGGAGGGAAAATAAATTTATTGGTCCATCCATTGAATGCTTTAATGTGACCTTCTGTGCATACAGCCGTTTCTAAGGCACGCATAACGGTGGTGCCTACGGCACAAATTTGGCGTTTTTTATCTTGTGCTTTGTTGACCATTAGGCAAGCATCTTCGGGTATGATGAGTTGCTCCGAATCCATTTTGTGTTTGGTAAGATCCTCAACGTCAATATCTCTAAAATTGCCTAAACTAGCGTGCAGGGTAAGGAATGACATGTCAATGCCTTTGATTTCCATGCGTTTCATCAATTCGCGGCTAAAATGCAAAGCAGCAGTTGGAGCTACAACGGCACCCTCGTTGCGAGCAAAAATGGTTTGGTAACGTTCTGCATCTTCGGGTTCAACATCGCGTGTAATGCTGCGTGGAAGTGGTGTTTCGCCCATGCCGTATAGTACTTCTTTGAATGTTTCATGGTCGCCATCAAACAAGAAACGAAGGGTTCTTCCGCGCGAAGTGGTGTTGTCGATGACTTCTGCCACCAACGAATCGTCTTCGCCAAAATACAACTTGTTGCCAATACGGATTTTTCGAGCAGGATCAACTAAAACGTCCCATAAACGCAATTCTTGGTTTAATTCTCGTAGTAAAAATACCTCGATGCGGGCACCTGTTTTTTCTTTGTTTCCATACAAGCGGGCTGGGAAAACTTTGGTGTCGTTAAATACAAAAAGGTCGTGCTCATCAAAATAGGTCAAAATATCCTTGAATATTTTGTGCTCTATTTCGCCTGTGTCTTTGTGCAGTACCAACAATCTACATTCGTCACGAAAAACACTGGGGTATTGAGCAATTTGTTCGTTAGGTAATTTAAACTTGAATTGTGATAGTTTCATGAGAAATATGTGCTAGGTTTAATTATTCTTCTGTTTGTTCTAGTTGTTTGATAAAATCATCGTATTCGATGCATTTGTCCAAGGTGATGTCTCCTATGCGTGTTCTTTGTAGCGCTGTTAAATGTGCACCACTTTGCAAGGCTACGCCAATATCCCTTGCCAATGCTCGTATATACGTTCCTTTGCTGCAAACCACGCGTATGGTAATGGATGGTAGGTTGCAGGCAATGAGTTCAATTTCGTCGATAACTAACGTTTTGGGCTGAATTTCGACTTCAACACCTTGTCTGGCATATTGATAAGCTCGTTTGCCATCTATTTTAACCGCCGAAAAGGTAGGAGGAATTTGCTCTATTGTTCCGACAAACTTTTGGAAAGTAGAGCGAACCAACTCTTCTGTGATGTGTTCGGTGGGGTAGGTCGCATCAATTTCTTTTTCCAGGTCGAACGAAGGGGTAGTCGCTCCTAATTGCAGGGTAGCAATGTACTCCTTGGTTTGGTATTGAAACGATTCAATTTGTTTGGTTGCTTTGCCTGTGCATAGAATCATAACGCCAGTGGCCAAAGGATCTAACGTGCCTGCGTGCCCCACCTTGAGTTTTTTAACACCCAAATGGCGTGACAAAACCCCTCGAACGCGATTGACCAAGTTAAACGAGGTCCACTTCAGGGGTTTGTTAAAATAAAGTATTTCGCCTGCTATGTAGTCCAAAATATTACGATAATAAGATGGCTAGTCCACCAGCGATTAAACAATAGGCGGCAAAATAAATAAGTTTGCCACGTTGTACAATGCGAATCATAAATTTACATGCAAAACATCCCGAAATATAGGCAGCTAAAAAGCCTATTAGCAACGATGTAAGGGGAATGTTTACGACTACTTCGCCTTGTAGAATATGTATGGTTTCTAACAGCGCATCGCCCAAAATGGGGGCTAGTACCATTAAGAAAGAAAATTGCGCAATGGATTCTTTTTTATTGCCCAAAAGCAAACCCGTGGCTATGGTGCTACCCGAGCGCGAAAGACCTGGAAGCACGGCACATGCTTGTGCAATACCAATGATAAAAGCATCGCGATACGAGATGGTTTCGCGTTGACGAGGTTTGGCGTAATACGCAAATGCCAACAACAATGAAGTGAGAAGCAAACAACATCCTACGATAAGCAATCCACTACCAAAAAGACTTTCTACCTGGTCTTTGAAGAAGATACCCACAACAAAGATCGGAATCATGGAAAGTAGAATTTTGGCAACGTATGCTTTTTCTTCGTTCCAAGTTTTAGTGAAACATCCTTTTAAGAGTGTCCAAATTTCCATCCACAAAATGGTAATGGTACTTAAAACGGTGGCAGCGTGTACAACTACAGCAAACAGCAAGTTGTCTTCGCCTGATGTTCCAAAAAGGGCTTGACCAATTTCTAAATGACCACTGCTACTAACGGGTAGGAACTCGGTAAGCCCTTGTATTAACCCTAAAAGTAAGGCTTCTAACCAATTCATCTTTATTTGCTTGATTTAGAACGATATAAAATAGATGCAATTACAGAAAGGTATCCAAAGAAAACGATGATAGGAGCAACAACAATGCGTCTTGTGCTGAAAATGTCGGTTTCAAAAGTACCTTCGCCCGATACGGGACCCATCATCAAAGCAAAGCCTATGATGATGACAACCATACCGATGCCAATGAGCCATAAATTCTTTTTGCCCATGCGTAGTTCTATGTCTTTCTCTTGATTCATAGTGCATTAAATATAGTACATGTCATCTACGCGCAAACGTAAATAACGTGTAACAGAAAGGTAAGTAGAAACAGTTGTGATGATAATACCAGATGCCAACATCACAAAGAATGAAATAAGCAATGCGTCCATACTTTCGGTAGAAATAAGTTGGCTTATTTCGTTGCGAACGGCAAATAAGATACTGGAAAGTAATCCCATGGCTAATATAGCCGATATAAGACCTGTAATAGCGCCTTGTACCAAGAAAGGGTGTCTGATAAACGAACCTGTAGCACCGACCAATTTCATGGTGTGTATCAAGAAACGTTTAGCATAAACAGACAATCGTACTGTATTGCTAATTAAGGCATAGGAGATGAGCAATAAAAGTACCGAGAAACCCAGCAAAACAACCGATATACGACGTACATTGTTGTTGATGGTTTCGATTAAATCTTTTTGATAAATAACCTCTTTGACTTCGGGTAGGCGTTGGAGGGATTGTTCGATAACAGCAATGCTGTCGTTGTTAGCATATTCCGATTTGAGGGTCATTTCGAGCGATCCCAACAGTGGATTGTAACCCAAAAAATCGGTGGGGTCTTGCCCTAATTCTTCTGCCAATTCCTTAGCCGCTGTTTCCTTGTCGATGTATTCGGTGGTATTGGTGTAAGGGCAAGCATCTAAATTCTTTTGTAATTTTTGGATGTCTGCTAATTTTACGTTGTCTTTTAAAACAATCGATAAAGTTAGATTTTCGCGAATATAAACAGATAACTCGCTGGTTAGTAAAATCATAAGCGTGGTAGTGCCAATCAAAAACAATACCAACGATATGCTGATAATAGAGGTAAGACGGGAATTAAACAAGTGTCCTGCCGCTATATTCGATTTGTTTTTCATGCTGTTTTTTTAGCTATTTCTTTTTGAATTTCGCAAAGATAATATATCCAAAAGCCAAAGTCAAGAGTATAGAGCAAATAATTGTCAAAATCTTGCCAATTTGATACGACCTAGGTTCGAAGCGAAAGACGATGTCGTATTCGCCTGCAGTTAGAGGTAATGCTCTGAGTACGTAGTTAGCTCGTGCAATGGGTATCTCCTGTCCGTTTACGTATGCTTTCCATCCCGTGTAGTAGTATATTTCTGAAAATACAGCTACTTGTGGTTCGTCGCTTTTAAAGTGGTAAACAAGCTCGTTTGGTTGATATGATGTTAGCTGTATCTGACCTTGATTGCTGTTGTATAAACTGCTGGTAAATAGGTCGTTGAATGATGTATGAATGGCGGTTTGCTTGTGCAAATCGACTTGATGAAGTGCCGAAATCTCTTGGTCGGCGTTTTCGCACCAAACAAGTTGATCCGTTAGCCATACATTGCCCATGGCGTGTGAGTTTCTTATGGGAGCAACCTCGGGATGATAGATAACGTATTTGGTATTGAGCATGTTAATAACGGGAGTGTATAGAAACAAGTTATCTGCATCGTACAAGGTTTTGGCTTGTTGCAATCCGCGTTTAAACTGTTCTATTTCGGACATTAAATGTACATCGATTAGTTCTTGGTATCGACGTAATTTTACGGCACTATATCCACCTATGGTTTTGTAAAAATAAGCGGGTTGTGCACTGTTAAATACATCAACCGTTAGGTTTAAGGTTCTATAATTAGGGTCTTTGTCGGCTAATACAATTTGATCGGCAGCAGTGGGCTTAAAGGGGTTTGCTGCTTTCTCTTGTGGGATAAAATGCGAAGCATTTAGGTAACGGTGTGCAATGGGTATCATGTCGGTAGCCACCAATGCGCAAAGCAAAATGGCTAATACGGTATTGGAGAAATATTTCTTGCTGTATAGCCATAATACGAGGGATGTGGCGACGATGAAAGCAAACGAACGCCATGCATCTTTGCTAAGTAAAGCAGCTCTGTCGGCAGGAAGTGTTTCTTTTAAGAAGGCATAATCTCCCACAAATTGTGCATCTGCTGGCGATGTGAAATTTCCTGCTATCGAGGGTATTAGGGCTAATAATAAACATATACCTGCCGTAATTCCAGTAGAAATATAAAGGGCTTTGAGGTGTTGTTGTGGATTATTGCACCATTGTTTGATGGCCAAACAAGCCATGATGCACATGCAAAGACAGGTGATGGTCAGCGTCATGGATACCGTTCTAAATTTGGCATACATGGGAACGTAATTGACGAAAAAGCGGGATAGAGGCTCAAAATGATAGCCCCACGATAGAACTAATCCCAAGATGGTGGCAGCCAGTAACCACCAGCGATGTCGGTTGGGTACAATTTGTAGTCCCAAAACAAATAGTAGGCATACAATGGCACCTACATATACAGGACCTGCCGTAAAAGGTTGTTCGCCCCAATATATAGGCAGACGAAAACTTTCCATGGTCTTAGCTAATTTATGAGAGCGCATCCCTGTCAGTTTTCCAATGGTTTGAGCAGTCTCGCTGTTTTCGTCTAAAATACCAGACGATGACCCGCCCATATAATTGGGGATAAGTAGGGTCATACTCTCGTCAATGCCATAGCTCCAATTGGTAATGTAATCGAAAGAGAGTCCTTCTTGCTTGCCTGATTCGTTGAGTGTTAGACCATTGCTGTCGCCACGCATGGTTTCTTTAACGTATTCCGATGTGGTGAGCATGCGGGTTGCGTTTAATCCAACCGCTAAGGTAGCACCAACTACAAGCCAAGCTAATGTAATAAAGAAAGGCTTGATGTTTTTTTCTTTGATGGCAAAAATGAGTTCGGAGGCACCGAAACAAAGGACCGTAAATAGGGTGTAATAGATAATCTGAACGTGATTGGCGTATAATCCTAATCCTAAAAATAAAGAAAGCAAGGCGGCTCCTATCCAAGGTCTCTTTTTGAATGCTAAATAGATAGAGGCGATGATAGGTGCCATATAGGCTATGGCAACTGCCTTGGTGTTATGCCCGGCTACAATGATGATGAGGTTATACGAACCAAAAGCAAAGGCAATGGCTCCCGCAATGGATAAGTAGGGAGATACACCCATGGCTATCAATAAGATATAAAAACCAACTAAGTATAAAAAGACGCGGTAGGTTGGTCCAGGGAGTATGCGCAAACAATTGTCGATATGTGCTACGATGGAGTTGGGCTCGTGCATGCAGATTTGGTAGGTAGGCATACCTCCAAACATAGAACCTGTCCATAGGGTTTGCTCCTCGTGCTTGCTGTTGTAATCGAGCGCTTCCTTACTCATGCCCATAAAACCTGCGGTGTCCCCACCAAAGATTACATTTCCTTGTAGGGTTGGGTATAGGTAAGCAAATGTAACAACCAAAAAAGTAACAAGAGCGATAAGGTGAGGAAGGTATTTTTTCATCGTGAAATATGTTGTTTTAAAGGGTTGTAAAGATAATGTAAATTTTAATTTTTTGCGCTTGCCTCGTCGCTTCTTTCTCATTTTTTTATTACTTTTGCCCTCTCGATAGGCAAAGCGGGGTGTAGCG
>CALDQH010000025.1 GCA_937911935.1 uncultured Bacteroidales bacterium
AACTAAAGTTGCTCAAAGATCCCTCGCCCGCTGCGCGGAGCGATGCAAATAAAAAAAAGGATTACGTTGCTACGCTCCGTGATCCCTTCCTCTGCCACGGGCATCCTTGCAAGGAAAATTTAAATGAGAAGAAATCATAAATCCCTCTCTCCGGGGATTTTTTCGCAACTAAAGTTGCTCAAAGATCCCTCGCCCGCTGCGCGGAGCGATGCAAATAAAAAGGGATTACGTCGCTACACTCCGTGATCCCTTCCTCTGCCACGGGCATCCTTGCAAAACTTTTACATCGTAGGCAAGCCTACAATACTTTTATACCCATAAGTCCTATTGTAAGCAAGCTTACATAGTTCTTACGGGTATAAAAAAAACATCGTGCAATCGCACGATGTTTAAGTTTTGCGGAGAGAGAGGGATTCGAACCCCCGGTACCTCTCAGTACAACGGTTTTCAAGACCGCCGCAATCGACCACTCTGCCATCTCTCCAAGAGTGGTGCAAAGATACTGCTAAATTTTGAATCGCAAAATATTTTGGTCACTTTTTTACAAAAAAAATCGCTAACTGCAGTTAGCGATTTCATCGTTTTACCTGTTTACACATTACAAATCTTCACCATTTGCCTCATTATATTTATTATCATAATATATAACTATAGAATACTCATCATACCTCCAAGAAAATATTTGAAACCAAACACTCTTATTAAATCCAAAAAACACTATATCCCCTGCTTCTGAGCAAATATCCATTTTCTCCTTCCCAGAAAGTTCTCTATAATATTCTTTTATTGCATCATTACTAGTATCAACCAAACCTGCATACCCAATATCTAAAAACATCTTGTACACATTTGGACACTCCTTTTGTATAATTGGGTTATTAAAGAAGGTTGCAGAATCAGGATACTGATAAAAAATTGCTTGGTACAATTTTTCATTAACCGTCATTTCATGACTAATATCTTCATTATCAGGGATTATAAAAGAGCTGTCTTTCTTCTGATAAAAAGACATATAAGGGATTAGAGAATAGTTTAAAAGATTTGGGAATAAAGAAGTATATACTTTTTGGCGAGACGTGTATCTATTATTGTTCGAAAATTGTTCACACAACTGATTATACCTAATCTTTATTTGTTGTTCACTTCTTTTTAGCTTGTCAAAAACAGCTATCCTCCACACTTTATTATTATCCGTAACAATATGAATCTCCACATCTTCTCCATTAAATTCTCCCCGAAGAACATCCGAATAGCGAGAATACACAAAACCTTTTTCTTTTAACTTTTTTATCATTTCTGGTTTTGTACCATCTACCGGAATTCCTAAAAATGTAGTTACATCTTGTTGAGCGAACAACACTACAAAATGAAAACACAACAAAATAAACAAAATCAATTTTTTCATACCTACGCTTTTCACAAACAAGAAGAAGACATAACGCTTCTAATTATATTTTAAAATCGAATAGACCTCTATTCACCAACAAATATACACACTTATCCCAATAATATCAAATTAAAGAATGGTTTTACGCGTAAAAAGCATACCTTTGCTCTATGAAACCTATATTTAAAACGGACATCGCATTGGTTGTACTGGGCATGGCTTCGCTCATAAGCGGCATAACAACCCATTTCGCAGGACACTTTTATAGCCAAACTGCATGGCAATATTTATCTTGGACGCACGGCATTATCAACATAGGACTACTCACAGCCGCTTGCATACACATCAAACAACATTGGAGTTGGTTTAAGGGGCTGGTAAAAAGACCTTCTTTTATGAAGAAAATGGCCTTTTTTATTACCCTATCGTTTATCGCCACGTTGATTTCTGGCTTCATTACACTATCCTTTTCCAACACTCCAAACACCCATGCCGGATTGATTCACTTTTTTATCGGCATCCTTTTTAGTTTACTGGTTATCATCCATTTTATAAGTCGTTGGAAAATTTTTAGCAAAGGCATAGGATTAAAGAATCAACAAGCTTAATTACAAAAACTTGCACAGTTTATTGCCTTTTGTGCAAGTTTTATTATCTTTGCGCCCGAAAACATTAAACTAAAACGTTATGAAAAATTTTTTATGGATGATTTTGTGCGCTTTTATGGCAATACCTGCTATGGCACAAGGTTTAAACGACAAGGGCGATAATATTTTGGGAGAATACCTAACCGATCGCGGCGGTCACAAAAGCAAAGTAAGAATCACCAAAAACGAAGACGGCAGCTACAACGCACAAGTATTTTGGGTTGAGAATGCTTTAGACGAAAATGGTAACAAACGCAAAGACACCAAAAACCCCGACAAAAACTTAAGAAACGTAGATGTTGACCAAATTATCTTGGTTAAAGGGCTAAAATACATTGCCGAAGACAAAGAATGGAGCGATGCTAAAATCTACGACCCAACTATGGGAATCCGCGTAAACGTAACTGCCGAATTTGTCGAAGCCAACAAACTAAAATTGCGCGGTTCTATCTTTGGCATTGGCACCACCCTCTACTGGAACCGAATTGTAGAGTAAGCACAAGTTACATCCTGTCTTGAATGGTAGTTTTATCATCGAGCAACAAAAAAAACATGAAAATCATTGCCATCACTACCCCAAAGGTAACAACAACAGATGCTCTTATCATCAAATCATTGCTTGATAAGGGCATCTACTCTATCCACCTGCGCAAGCCCGAATCTACCCTAGAAGAATGCAGGGAGTTACTATCCCAATTAAGCGATGCAGAAAGAGCCAAAATTGTTGTGCACGATTTTCCACAGTTGTACGAAGAATTCTCGCTCAAAGGCATTCACATCAACAAAAACGTAACGAATCTACCCAATGGGTATCAGGGTTTTAAAACACGCTCTTGCCATTCTTTTGCAGAGGTTATTGCTAACAAGAACCATTACGACTACCTGTTTTTGAGCCCTATATTTGATAGTATTTCTAAAATGGGGTATAAATCGGCATTTAGCCACGAGGAGTTACAACATGCCATGAGCGAAGGCATTATTGACGAAAAAGTAATTGCTTTAGGGGGCATTACCTTTGATAAGATACCCTACCTAAAACAATTCAATTTTGGCGGAGCAGCCATGATTGGAGGCATATATCACCTATAAAGGGTAGTTGGAATTACATCCACTACCCTTTATTTTTCTTTTGACATTCGGCACAAATGCCTCGTACCACGTAGTTTATATCGGTTACTTCAAAACCATCGGGCATTTTTACCAAGGGAATATGCTCGGTTCTAATACAAAAGGTCCGTTGACACTGCGTACAATAAGCATGCGCGTGGTTGCAACCCATGTGGTTATCATGCATGTGTTCGTGCTCCTTATCTACACATAAACAAGCATCATCACACCTACAGTATTTTTTTTGACCACTTCCATCGTCCAAACCATGTAACAAACCTTGTTCTTCAAACAGGGTCAGCGTTCTAAAAATGGTGCTCTTATCTACCGAATCGAGCCATAATTCCATATCGCCTAACGCAAACGGATGCTCGGTGTTCTGTATTTGCTTCCAGATCAACAACCGAATAGCTGTTGGTCTTACACCGTGGTATTTCAACAAATTTTCTGCCTGTTTTGCCATGACGCAAAAATAATGATTTTGCCTGTACCTATACAAAAAAGTTTTGATATTTTGCACGAATTGTAGTATCTTCGGCATCTTCTTTACACAAATGATTAACCACAATAATTTCAAAGCCCATTTTAGGGCAGTTAGACAACAATCGCCTTTGGTACACAACATTACCAATTATGTAGCGATGAATTTTAGTGCGAACGCCTTGTTGGCAATAGGAGCGTCACCAGTAATGGCACACGCAGCCCAAGAGGTAGAAGAAATGGCTCAATTGGCAGGAGCGTTGGTTATCAACATTGGCACATTAGACGAAAAGTGGATTGAATCCATGATTATAGCTGGCAAAACCAAACGCCAAGCAGGCGGCATCGTGGTATTTGACCCCGTAGGCGTTGGCGCTACTACTTACCGTAGCCAAACAGCATGGCAGATTATAGAAGCATGCCATCCCAATATTATTCGCGGAAATGCCTCCGAAATCATGGCACTTGTCAATACGGACGTTAAAAGCAAGGGGGTTGATAGCAGCTGCAAATCGCAAGACGCTTTACAAGCAGCACAGCAACTGGCACAACGCACCCAAGCCGTTGTGGTAGTTAGTGGAGAAATCGATTACATAACAGATGGTAGCCAGGTAGAAACCCTTTGCAACGGGTCAGACATGATGCCACGTGTTACCGCCATGGGCTGCACGGCATCGTCCATGATCGGTGCTTTTGCTGCCGTACAACCCAATAATCCCTTTGAATCGGCGCTACATGCCATGGCTGTAATGGGCATAGCTGGCGAAATAGCTGCCCAAAAAGCCATAGGACCAGGTTCGCTCCTTACCTGTTTTGTAGATACCTTATACAACCTAACCGAAGACCAACTCATAGAAACCCTCAGACAATGAAAAAAAACATAGATTTATCGCTTTATTTAGTAACAGACCAAGCCGCCTCGTTAGGTCGTCCTATCGAAGAAGTGGTTGAACAAGCCGTAGCAGGAGGCGTAACCATGGTACAATTACGCGAAAAAGATGCCCCAACAGGTCAATTTGTGGCACTTGCCAAAAAACTCATGGCAATTCTACTCCCATTGGGTATTCCGCTCATTATCAACGACCGAGTGGATGTTGCTTTGGCTGCCAATGCCGATGGCGTACACATCGGACAAAGCGATATGACATACCAAGATGCCCGAAAATTGCTGGGCGAGGATAAAATCATAGGTCTATCGGTCGAAAACATGAACGATCTTGCTATAGCCAATACGCTCGATGTAGATTACGTGGGCATTTCGCCTGTATTTGGCACCCCTACCAAAATCGACACTGCCCAACCCTTTGGCATAGATGGTTTAAAAGAAGCCGTAAGGTTATCTACTCATCCAACGGTAGGCATAGGTGGCATGAACATGCAAACGGCAAAAGATGTTATGCAAACAGGATGCGACGGCATTGCTGTGGTAAGTGCCATTTGCTCTGCCCCCGACCCTACCTTGGCATCGAATCAACTAAAAACAGTGGTCGATGCCCACAAAACTACCAAATGGAGCCAACAAGTATGGCAAGCATCGGCACACATCTACCAAGCCATTTTAGAGCAAGCTTTTATCAAAGAAATGGCAAACGGCACTTTACCCATGGATAAATTTGCCCGATACATCAGCCAAGATGAACTCTACTTAAAAAATTACTATCCTTGCATGTTTAAAATGGCCGATATGATGACAGTTGCCCAAGACAAGCAGTTGTTTACTACCATTGCCCAAAGTGGTATGGAAGGCGAAAAAATCATGCACGAATTTTTAATCGAAAAATACGGCATCGAAACAGACGTAGCCATATCGAGCGTAACAGACGCTTATAACACACTCATCAAAAATGCCGTAGATAGCAAGGACAGCCACGTTGCCTTTGCCACCATGCTACCCTGCATGTGGATTTACAACCAAGTGGGGCTACACATACTTAGAATCGCCCAATTAGAAAATAACCCTTACAAAGAATGGATTGTCGAATATGGCAACGAACAATTTACCCAAGATGTAAATGCAGTTCTGGACATCATCGACCGATGGGCTGCCGAAACAGACCAAGCCACACGCGATAAAATGACCGAAGCCTACCTAAAAGCCGCTTTGTGCGAATATGCTTTTTGGCAATACGGCTACGAGGGTGATGCTGCCAATTACGACTATTTACACAATCCACAAGCACCTAAACCTTTTTAACCATGAGTAGCAAAAAATATCCTACAGTACTTACCATTGCAGGGAGCGACTCGGGCGGTGGTGCTGGTATTCAAGCCGACATCAAGGCCATCAGCGCCATGGGATGCTACGCTGCCTCTGCCATCACCGCCATTACCGTACAAAACACCGTTGGCGTACAAGCCGTACACCCTGTTCCCTTAGATATATTAGCAGGTCAGATTGATGCCGTACTCTCGGACATCGGTGCAGACGCAATCAAAATAGGCATGCTACACTCGGCAGAAGTCGTAAACCTGGTTGCCGAAAAAATAGAACAATACGGCATTAAAAACGTCGTTCTCGACCCTGTCATGGTATCAACATCGGGACATAGACTTATCGAAGAAACAGCCATCGACTCACTAAAAAGCCGTTTAATGCCTTTGGCACGCGTTATTACACCTAATATTCCCGAAGCCGAGATTCTGTGTGGCAAAAAAATAGCGAGCGAAAAAGAGTTTGCCGAAGTAGCTAAAATCCTTTCGTTAGACAACACCGTATCGGTTTTACTAAAAGCAGGACACCTAACAGGCGAAACATTGGTGGATTATTTTTACAATGCCGAAGAAGGAAGCATTGCACTATTACCTTCTAAACGTGTTAACACACGCAATACACACGGAACAGGTTGCACCTTATCCTCTGCCTTTGCAGCCGCTTTAGCCAAAGGCGAAACACTAACAAAAGCGGCACAATCAGCCAAACAGTATATTCAGCAGGCTATTATATCGGGTGCCGAGTATCAAATTGGCAAAGGTCATGGACCTGTCAATCATTTCTGGAATCTATAAAGAAGCGGATACCATAAAGCAAAAAGGAGAATTTCTTTCAAAATTCTCCTTTTTTTAGTGACCGCGACAGGATTCAAACCTGTAACCTTCACATCCGTAGTGTGACGCTCTATTCAGTTGAGCTACGCAGCCATCTCGTTTGTGAGTGCAAAGGTAATACAAATTTTATTGTCTGCAAATAAAAACGCTATTTTTTTCAAAATATTTTTAATCTAAATCAAATAACAACCCTTTCAGAACTACAACAGACCTTAAAAAAGTCATTTATTCTTGTCTGACAAATACTCCAAACTGCCAGGGTTCCAGCACCATAGAGGTTGTTTCGGCAAAACTAATCACATTACCCGAGAACCATTCCACAAATACTCCACCTGGAAGTTGATCTTTTACATCAAAGAAAACCTTTTCGTCGCTCAAGTTACCTATATACAACACTTCTTTGCCCGACAATTCTCTTGCGCAAAACAAAATCTTATCCGTTTGATTGGTAGCATAAACCTTCCACAATCCTCCAGGTTCTCCTGCCAACAAAGCAGGTTGATCGTGTTTTAACTGATTTAATCGTTCGTAAAATGCATACGTATCATTCTTTTCTTGGGTATATCCTGCATACTTGGTAAAGAAAGGCAATCGATCACGCAAGCCAACCTCTTGTCCTGTATAAATCAAAGGCATACCTGGCATAACGTAACACAAAGCCGCAAAAGCTTTTACCCCATCACCTAAACGTTCAAATTCGGTGCCATCCCAAGTATTGCGATCGTGATTGGTAATGTGATTCATAAAATAAGCATCCTTGGGAAACTTATGCTGTTGTTGCGTTACCAAATCGGCTATGTTTTTAGCATTCTTTTTTCCCTTTGCCACTTCGTCAAACAAAAACAAAGCTGGCCAATTGTAAACCATATCAAATGCACAAAGCGTCAAATCGGGCTCTGATGATTCTGCCAACATAAAGACAGGTTTGATTCGATCTAACGACGCACGTACATCGTTCCAAAAATCGGTAGGTTTAAACGGTGTAGGTACCAAAGCTGTCAATGCCCTTTCGTCCACATTTACCGCTATTTCGTACCGCGATGGTATGGCTAAACGTGCCGACTTTAAAGAAGGCAAACTGGTCAAAGAATACGACCTAGAACCCACCACCGAAAAAAACGGCACCTTTATT
>CALDQH010000026.1 GCA_937911935.1 uncultured Bacteroidales bacterium
CTTCTTGCTTATCCAACTTGCGGGCACAGGCGACGAGCTTCAGGGCATCAAGCGTGGCATCATGGAGATGGCCGATGGTATAGCCATCAATAAGGCAGACGGCGACAATATCGACAGAGCCAACCTTGCGGCAGCACAATTCCGCAACGCGTTGCATCTTTTCCCACCGACACCAAGCAAGTGGGTGCCTGAGGTGCACTGCTATAGCGGTTACTACGAGCTTGGCGTGCCTGAGATGTGGAGCATGATCGACCGTTACTTTGAGTATGTTAAGTCGACAGGCTACTTCGAGCATAAGCGTAATGAGCAGGCAAAATACTGGATGATAGAGTCGATCGATGAGCAATTGCGCAATCATTTCTATCACATGCCTGAGGTCGCAGCATTGCTTGAGCAGAAAGAATTGCGAGTGCTCAACAATGAGCAGTCGTCGTTCACAGCAGCCAAAGATGTGCTTGACTTCTATTTCGAGAGACTTCGCAAGTAATCGGCATCTGCTCAATGATTTAAGAGAAAATTAAAATAGTATTAACATAGTTTTTAGCGTAAGAATCAATGATTACACAAGAACAATTAAAAGAGACTTTTGAACGCAAGCTCGCGTTGAGGAGGTATCTTTGACATCGATAGCAAGATAATTCAGATAGAAGAGGAAGGAATTAGGACCCAAGACCCTGGGTTCTGGGACGATAATAAGGCCGCCGAAGCCCAAATGAAAAAGATCAAAGATCTTAAAAAATGGGTAGAGGGCTACCAGGCCATTCGTCAAGCTACCGAAGAACTTACATTAGCCTTTGATTTTTATAAAGAAAGCATCGTTACCGAAGATGAGGTAGATGCTGCCTATGCGCACGTAACCGAGCTATTAGAAGCCATCGAAATGCGCAATATGCTATCGTCCGAGGAGGATAACCTTGGGGCGGTACTTAAAATTGTGTCGGGTGCTGGTGGTACCGAAAGCCAAGATTGGGCATCGATGCTGCTACGTATGTACCAACGTTACTGCGAACGTGTAGGGTATAAATGGACCATCGAAAACTACCAAGAGGGCGACGAAGCTGGTATCAAAACTGCCTCGTTGCGCATTGAGGGCGATATGGCATACGGTTACCTAAAAAGCGAAAATGGTGTGCACCGTTTGGTGCGTGTGTCACCTTACAACGCACAAGGTAAACGCATGACTTCGTTCTCGTCAGTGTTTGTGGTTCCTTTGGTAGATGATACCATTGAGGTGCATGTAGATCCTGCTTGTTTGACCTGGGAAACTTTCCGCTCGGGTGGTGCTGGTGGTCAGAACGTAAACAAGGTAGAATCGGGCGTACGTTTGCGCTATCAATACAAAGACCCCTATACGGGCCAGGAAGAAGAAATCCTGATTGAAAATACCGAAACCCGCGACCAACCCAAAAACAAAGAAAACGCCATGCGTCTTTTGCGTTCGCAATTGTACGACCGCGAATTGCAACATCGTTTGGCAGAAAAAGCCAAAATTGAGGCGGGCAAAAAGAAAATCGAGTGGGGATCGCAAATACGCAGCTATGTGTTTGACGATCGTCGTGTAAAAGACCATCGCACCAACTACCAAACATCGGACGTACAAGGTGTTATGGATGGTGATATTGACGAATTTATTAAACAGTATTTAATGACTTTCTCGGACGCTCCGAGTAATACCCTATAACTATGAGCCAAGAACTTAACGATCAAGAATTATTTCGCCGTCGTAGTTTAGAAACACTACGCGAAATGGGTATCAATCCATACCCCGCAGCCGAATATCCTACCAACGCATTTGCTGCAGAGGTAAAAGAAACTTTCCAAGACGATGCACCTCGCCGCGAGGTAGTAATGGCAGGCCGTTTAATGGGTCGCCGCATTATGGGTAAAGCCTCGTTTGCCGAACTAAAAGACTCTACCGGTCGTATTCAATTGTACATTTCGCGCGACGAAATTTGTCCCGACGAAAACAAGGATATGTACAACGTGGTGTTTAAAAAGTTGCTTGATATTGGCGACTTTATTGGCGTTAAAGGTTATGTGTTCCGCACCCAAATGGGCGAAATCTCGGTTCACGTATCAGAAATTACCGTATTGTCTAAATCGCTTCGTCCACTTCCTATTGTAAAAGAAAAAGACGGTGTTATTTACGATGCATTCGAAGATCCCGAATTGCGTTTCCGTCAACGTTATGTCGATTTGGTGGTAAACGAAGGTGTAAAAGATATTTTCATCAAGCGTAATAAAGTATATACCTCTATGCGTGAATACTTTAACGCTAATGGCTACATGGAAGTAGAAACCCCTGTTTTGCAATCCATCCCAGGTGGCGCTTCTGCTCGTCCATTCATTACCCATCACAATGCGTTGGATATTCCTTTGTACCTACGTATTGCCAACGAACTTTACCTAAAACGCCTTATTGTAGGTGGTTTTGAAGGTGTATATGAGTTTTCTAAAAACTTCCGCAACGAGGGCATGGACAAAACCCACAATCCCGAGTTTACTTGTATGGAAATTTATGTTTCGTACAAAGATTACAAATGGATGATGGAGTTTACCGAAAAGATGCTCGAAAAAATCTGTATGGATGTAAATGGCACCACCGAAGTAAAAATGGGCGATAACATCATTAGCTTTAAAGCTCCTTTTGCTCGCAAAACCATGACCGAGGCCATCAAAGACTTTACGGGTATTGATATTACAGGCATGGACGAAGCTCAGCTACGCGATGTTTGCAAGCAATTGCACATTGAGGTGGACGAAACCATGGGCAAAGGCAAGTTGATTGACGAAATCTTTGGCGAAAAATGCGAAGGTAATTACATTCAACCTACCTTTATTACTGATTATCCCATCGAAATGTCGCCACTTTGCAAACGTCATCGCGAAAATCCAGAACTTACCGAACGTTTTGAGTTGATGGTAAACGGCAAAGAGTTGGCAAATGCTTACTCAGAGCTTAACGACCCCATCGACCAATTGGAACGTTTCCAAGAACAATTGCGTCTAAGCGAAAAAGGCGACGACGAAGCCATGTTTATTGATATGGACTTTGTGCGTGCTTTGGAATACGGCATGCCTCCAACATCGGGTATGGGTATAGGTATGGACCGTTTGGTCATGCTAATGACAGGACAAACCACCATTCAAGAGGTGTTGTTCTTCCCACAAATGAAACCCGAAAAACAACAAAAAAATCAAGAATCAACCGAAGAATAATGCCATGTTAGCATCTGGACCTAGTATTTGTATCATGGGTGGTGGTAGTTGGGCAACCGCTATTGCCAAAATAGCCATGCAAGGCGGCAAACGTATTCATTGGTATATGCGCCGTCCCGAACAAATTGAAAAATTTAAGGAAACAGGATCCAATCCATCGTATTTAACTTCTGTCCAATTTGATGTCAAGAAAATTAAGTTCTATTCGAACATCAACTTGGCCATCAAAAATTCGGACATCTTGGTATTTGCTATGCCATCGCCTTTCTTAAAAGGTCATTTGGCAAAAATCAGTGTTCCGCTAAAAGGTAAAAAAGTTATATCGGCTATTAAAGGTATCGTTCCCGACGAAAACATGATTGTAACCGATTACTTTACCAAGTATTACGATGTAGATCCACAAGATATTGCCGTGATAGCTGGTCCTTGTCATGCCGAAGAGGTCGCTTTGGAACGCTTGTCGTACCTAACAGTAGGTTCTAAAAACTTAGAATTTGCTCAGTATTTTGCCGATCGCATAGCAAGCCCCTTGCTAAAAACCTACATTACTACCGATGTTCGTGGAATTGAGTACGGTTCGGTTCTTAAAAATGTGTATGCCATTGCATCGGGTATTTGCCACGGGCTTAAATACGGTGATAACTTTCAGGCTATTTTGGTATCGAACAGCATTCGCGAAATGGCACGCTTTGTAGAAGCGGCAGCCAGTGACGACACCCGTAATATTCAAGATGCCGCCTACTTGGGCGACTTGCTGGTAACAGCCTATTCTAAATTTAGTCGTAACCGTATGTTTGGTACCATGATTGGCAAAGGCTATTCGGTAAAATCGTCGCAACTCGAAATGGAAATGATTGCCGAAGGTTACTACGGAACCAAATGTATCAAAGAAATTAACGAAGAATTTAAAGTAGATATGCCTATCTTGGAGGCGTGTTACAATATTTTGTACGAACGTATATCGCCCAATATCGAAATTAAATTTTTAACCGAAAAAATTAGATAACCAAATAAATTATTAACACATGCAAGACATTAAATTATCTATCGAAAACTGCTTAGGATTTGTATCGGAAGATGCTGTTAAAGCATTCGAAGCACAAGTTAAAAGCAGTGCAGAAACCTTAGAAGCAGGTATAGGCCTTGGTAACGACTTTTTAGGCTGGTTGCACTTGCCATCGTCTATTACCCCCGAATTTTTGGACGATATTCAAGAAACTGCTAACTATTTGCGCGAAAACTGCGAAGTAGTGGTAGTGGCTGGTATTGGTGGTAGCTACTTAGGTGCTAAAGCCGTTATCGACTCGCTATCAAACAGTTTTGAATGGTTGCAACCTAACAAACCAGTCATGGTTTACGCAGGTAACAACATTGGCGAAGATTATTTGGCAGAACTTTGCGAATTCTTAAAAGGTAAAAAATTCGGTATCATCAATATCTCTAAATCAGGTACTACTACCGAAACTGCTTTGGCATTCCGCTTGCTAAAAACTCAATTAGAAGAACAAGCTGGCAAAGAAGCTGCTCAAAAACTAATTGTGGCTGTTACCGACAAAGCAAAAGGTGCTTTGCGTACCTTGGCTACTCAAGAAGGTTACAAAACTTACGTAATTCCAGATAACGTAGGTGGTCGTTTCTCGGTACTCACACCTGTAGGCTTGCTCCCGTTGGCTGTAGCAGGCATCGACATCAAGGCCCTAGTAGAGGGTGCTAAGGATATGGAGGAGGCTACAAAGGCTGAGGTGGCTGTAGAGCAGAACCTGGCAGCCCAGTATGCCATCGTACGCAACGAGCTCTATGCAGCTGGTAAGAAGATTGAGATTCTGGCTTCATACGAGCCTAAGTTGCAGTATATCGCAGAGTGGTGGAAGCAGCTCTATGGCGAGTCTGAGGGTAAGGACGGTAAAGGTATCTTCCCTGCAAGCGTAACACTTACTGCGGATCTTCACTCTATGGGTCAGTATATCCAGGAGGGTGAGCGCACCTTGTTCGAGACTATCATCTCGGTTGAGAAGCCTGCACACGAGGTTAAGGTTGAGGCTGACGAGGCAAATCTCGACGGCTTGAACTTCTTGGCTGGCAAGCGTTTGCACGAGATTAACAAGATGGCAGAGTTGGGCGTTCAGTTGGCTCACATCGACGGTGGTGTACCTAACATTTTGATTCAGATTCCTGCTATCGAGGAGGAGGCAATCGGTGCATTGCTCTACTTCTTCGAGAAGGCTTGTGGTATCAGCGGCTATATGATTGAGGTTAATCCGTTCAACCAGCCGGGCGTTGAAGCTTACAAGAAGAATATGTTTGCATTGCTCGACAAACCAGGCTACGAGGAGGAGAGCAAGGCGATTAAGGCAAGACTCTAATTTTTTAGAGTTAAGAGTTGAAAGTGGAGAGTTGAGAGTTTTCTCGACTCTCTTTTTTA
>CALDQH010000027.1 GCA_937911935.1 uncultured Bacteroidales bacterium
TGACGCCGGTATCCTGGCGGAAAGAAGACCTGAAGGAGCGTCTGGCCCAGTCCGAAAGATACTTTAAGGGAGAAGAGATAGAAGTAATAGCTTGTGCTACGTTTAAAGATGTTTTTCAGACCATTAAAAAAGACAATTCCATTGTGGGTGCCGTGGCCATCGAAAACACCATTGCGGGCAGCTTGCTTCCAAATCACAACCTACTAAAAGACAGCGGGATGCGTATTATGGGCGAAACTCGTTTGCGCATTGAACACAATTTGGTATGTTTGCCAGGTCAAAGCATTGACGATGTAACCGATGTGTATTCGCACCCAATAGCTTTGATGCAATGCGAAGATTTCTTGGCAGGGTATCCTCATCTAAAAGCAGTAGAGAGTGATGATACGGCGTCGAGTGCTCGTCGCATTGCTACGGAAAAAATTGCAGGACGTGCCGCTATTTGTAGTACGTTGGCGGCACAAATTTATGGATTGCAAATATTAGCAGAGGGAATTGAAACCAACAAACGTAACTTTACTCGTTTTTTGATAGTGGGAGACCCCTGGACAGCCGAAGAACACACCAAAAGCCAAAAAGTAAATAAATCGTCTGTCGTATTTGCTTTGTCCCACGAAGAGGGTAGTTTGGCAAAGGTGCTATCAATCTTGTCTTACTATCATGTAAATTTGAGTAAAATACAGTCGTTGCCCATATTGGGCAGGGAGTGGGAATATTTATTCTATGTAAATTTGAATTTCGAAAATTACATGTCGTATGTTCAATCGCTCGATGCCATTCGTCCTTTTACCCGCGATTTGCGCATCCTTGGCGAATACCAAGCCTGCGAATAAAATAACAATTCGGTGACCGATTCACCGATTAGTCGATTCACCGATTAGTCAAAAAAATATGATACAACCTGCTAAAAGATTAGAAACAGTACAAGAGTACTATTTCTCACGCAAATTAAAAGAAGTAGCTGCTATGAATGCCCAAGGACTTGATGTCATTAGTTTAGGCATTGGTAGTCCTGATATGCCTCCTTCGGAGCAAACCATTAAGGCTTTATGCGAAAATGCGCCACTTGCCCATGTGCATGGTTATCAACCGTATGTGGGCATCCCAGAGTTGCGTCAAGGTTTTGCCGATTTTTACCAAAAATGGTACGGTGTTACCTTAGACCCTGCTTCGGAGATTCAGCCACTTATTGGCTCGAAAGAAGGCATTTTGTATGTCACTTTGGCTTTTGTCAATCCAGGCGACAAGGTGTTAGTACCCAACCCAGGTTACCCAACGTATTCGGCATTAAGCTCGCTTTTGGGTGCTGAGGTGGTATATTACGACCTAAAAGAAGAGAATAATTGGTATCCCGATTTTGAAGCTCTGGAAAAAATGGATTTGTCGGGTGTTAAACTGATGTGGGCAAACTACCCCAATATGCCTACAGGAGCAAAAGCGTCAACCGAATTGTTCCAAAAATTGGTCGATTTTGCGCACAAACATCAAATTGTTGTGGTAAACGATAATCCTTATAGTTTGATACTGAATCAACAGCCATTGAGTATTATGCGTATCGAAGGAGCTAAGGAGTGTTGCATCGAACTTAATTCGATGAGCAAAAGTCATAATATGCCTGGCTGGCGTGTAGGCATGATAGCTGCCAATGCAACCTTTATAAATTGGATGCTAAAGGTAAAATCGAATGTCGATTCGGGCATGTTTAAGCCCATGCAATTAGCTGCAGCGGCTGCATTGCATAACGATGACACTTGGCACGAGGCAATGAACATGGAGCTTTACAGCAAACGTAGGGCAGTGGCAGAACAAATTATGGATACGTTGGGTTGCCGCTACGATAAAAACCAAGTAGGTATGTTTGTGTGGGGCAAAATTCCAGATCATTATCAGCATGTAGAAGAATTAACCGAGAAAATTTTGCACGAGGCACGGGTCTTCATTACTCCAGGTTTTATTTTTGGTAGCAACGGAGCACGCTACATTCGTATCTCCCTTTGCGCCACTCAAGAAAAACTAACCGAAGCCCTTGAGAGAGTTAGACTTTCGGTCGCTGAGCCCGAATAATTGTCGCTTGTTGTTGAATCGTTGAATCGACTAAACAACTAAACAACTAAACACCTAAACATTACATAAATACGATTCACGGTTCGCCGATTAGTCGGTTTGCCGATTTGTCGGAGCGAACAAAGTGAGCGATAAAAACATCAACAATATGAAAGATTTACAACCTATTTGGCTACCCGGCATGAGCGCCGAACGCCCTTTGATTATAGCTGGCCCTTGTAGTGCCGAAACCGAAGAACAAGTAATGGCAACTGCCGTAGAACTGTCTAAAAACGGAGTGCCTATCTTCCGTGCAGGAATTTGGAAACCACGTACCAAACCAGGTGGTTTCGAAGGAGTTGGAGTAGAAGGCTTGCCATGGTTACAACGTGTCAAAACCGAAACAGGTATGTTTGTAGGCACCGAGGTGGCTACGGCAAAACACATCGAAGAAGCTTTAAAACACGGTATTGATATTCTTTGGATTGGTGCTCGCACCTCTGCCAACCCATTTGCCATGCAAGAAATTGCCGACGCTTTGCAAGGGGTTGATATTCCTGTGTTGGTAAAAAATCCCGTAAATCCCGATATAGAACTATGGATTGGTGCCATGGAACGCCTTTACAATGCAGGAATTCGTAAATTGGGTGCTATTCATCGTGGATTTAGTACGTACGATAAGAAAATTTATCGTAACTTGCCCCAGTGGAACATCCCCATTGAGTTGCGTCGTCGTTACCCTAACTTGCCCATTATCTGCGACCCCTCGCACATTGGTGGCAAACGCGAGTTAATCGCACCTCTTTGTCAACAAGCCATGGACTTGGGCTTTGATGGTTTGATGATAGAATCGCACTGTAATCCCGATAAGGCATGGAGCGATGCAGCACAACAGCTAACACCTGATATTTTAGATTATGTAATCGACACCTTGGTTATTCGTGATATGAAAAAAGAAACAGAAAGTTTAAGTACCTTGCGTAAACAAATAGATACCACCGATAACGAATTGTTGGAACTTTTGGCAAAACGCATGCGCATATCGCGCGAAATTGGTTTGTACAAAAAAGAGCACAACGTGCAAGTATTGCAAACGGGTCGTTACGACGAAATCATGCAAAAACGCATCATCATGGGCGAACGCCTAGGTATGTCGGCCGATTTTATTCGTAAATACTTGGAGGCGGTGCACGAAGAGTCTGTACGTATTCAAATGGAAATCATAAAATAAATTAGGAATGAGGAATTATGAATTAGGAATAATCCTAACTCCTAACCCCTAACTCCTAACTCCTAACCCCAACTCTAAACTAATGAAGATTTTAGTTCTTGGTGCTGGAAAAATGGGCACCTTTTTAACCGATGTGTTGTGCATGCAGCACGAAGTGGCACTTTTTGATGTAAATCCTAAAAATTTGCGCTTTGTGTTCAATACCTATCGCATGACCACGTACGATGAGATAAAGGCTTTTGAACCAGAGTTGCTCATTAACTGTGTAACCCTGAATCATACCATCGATGCTTTTAAAGCGGTGCTTCCTTATTTGCCTCAATCGTGTATTATATCCGATATCGCATCGGTAAAAACAGGCCTGCCCGAGTTTTATGCTGGTTGTGGTATGCGTTATGTATCGACTCACCCCATGTTTGGACCTACCTTTGCCAATTTAGAGGATTTGAGCCGACAAAATGCCATTATTATATCCGAGTCGGACCACATGGGCAAAGTATTCTTTAAAGATTTGTACCAGAGTTTGCACCTTAATATATTTGAATATACTTTTTTGGAACACGACGAAACCATTGCCTACTCGCTTTCGATTCCTTTTGTTTCGACCATGGTTTTTGCCGCGGTAATGAAGCATCAAGATGCGCCTGGTACCACCTTTAAAAAACACATGGCCATAGCGCGTGGCTTGTTCTCGGAGGATGATTATCTGCTTACCGAAATTCTGTTTAACCCTTTTACATCGGGTCAGGTAGAGAACATCCGCAAGGAATTAAAAGATTTGTTGGCGTTAATCGATTCCAAGGACACCATAAAGTTACAAGAATACTTAAAACGCCTGCGCAAGAATATAGAGTAGTCGCTTGTCATTCGTTGCTCGTCACTTGTTGTTTAATCGCCTAAACGCCTCAACGACTAAATATCAACTCACCGAATCACCGAATTACCGAATCACCAGAGGGCGCAGCCCGATATACTATGATAGAAATAGAACGTAAATTTTTAGTAAACAAAACCCTATGGCAAGCACCCGATAAGGGTTGCTACTTTCAGCAAGGATATTTGGCCGAAAACGGTTGTACCTTACGGGTTCGTATTGCCGAAGACAAGGCGTATCTTACCATAAAGGGCAAGACAGAGGGCATTTCGCGTGCTGAATTTGAATACGAAATACCATTAGAGGATGCTCGTCAGCTGATGAAACTTTGTTTGTATCCGCCTATCGAAAAAATACGATATAAAGTTGAGGTGGGTGGCAAAATTTGGGAAGTGGATGAGTTTTTGGGCGCTCATCAGGGCTTGCTGATGGCAGAAATTGAATTGCAAAGTGAAGACGAAACTTTTGAGATGCCTATTTGGGCAGGTAAAGAAGTTACGGGCGATGCTCGTTACTACAATTCGTCACTCAGCAAACAGTCTAGCAGTCGCTAGTCAAAGGTCAAAGGTCACAAGTCAACTAAACACCTCAACGTCTCAACGATTATTCAAAAACAAATATCCTATTTCTCATTTATTTTATGTACCTTTGTTTGCATACAATCAAAAGTGCATAAAATATGAAGTACCCTGCAGAATTTAACGATATCAGGTGTTTTGACGACGAAGAAGTAGCCGTTTATCTACCCAAATTATTGGAAGAACCTGCCATACAACAGATATTGGCGATGTTTATGAGCGCAGAAAATGCACAAAAGTTGGTGCAAGTTGCACCTGCCATGCAATCTGTTCGTCAGTTTCAATCTACTTTTATCATTGCTCTTTTGAATGCGTTGATAGCCAAAACCAGCGCTGGTGTTCAATTGCAGAACGCCGAAAAATTGGAGAAATCAAAAGGGTACTTGTTCCTTACTAACCACCGTGATATTGTATTAGATTCGGCTTTTTTGAATGCCATGCTGTTAAATAATGGCTTCGAAACGTCTCATATTGGCATCGGCAACAACCTACTAATCAAACCCTGGATAGAGTGGGCTGTGCGTTTGAACAAAAGTTTTGTGGTTCGTCGCGATGGTGGCGTGCGTGAACAATTGCTTATCTCCAAACACATGTCTGCCTACATGCGTTACGTCTTAACCGAGTTGAACGAATCTATGTGGCTTGCGCAACGTGAGGGTAGGGCTAAAGATTCTAACGATTTAACTGCTCCTGCTATTATTAAGATGTTGAATATGAGTGGCGAAGGTTCGTTCTGTCAAAAACTGCGTGCCATAAAAATAGCACCTCTTGCCATTAACTACGAGTTTGATCCATGCGATTACCTCAAAGCCAAAGAATATCAGCTAAAGCGTGACGATGCGGGTTATAAAAAACAACCTGCAGACGATTTGTTAAACATGCAAACGGGTATTTTGGGTTATAAAGGTCGTGTTAGTTTTGTGGTGGCAGGCGAATTGCAGGTGCCCGATGCATGGGATGAACTGCCTCGCACGGAGCAAGCCGAAGTTGCTGCCAAGGCTATCGATCAAATGATTCATGCCAATTATCATTTATATCCGAATAACTACGTAGCTGCAGATATTCTAACCCAAAGTACAGAATTTGCATCATATTATACAGCCGAAGACAAGGCGAAATTTATGGCTTATATCGACAGTCAGCTTCAAAAAATTGATATTCCCAACCGAGATGATGCTTATTTGTGCGATATGATGTATCGCATGTATGCGAATCCAGTATTGAATCAGCAAAAAGCGTTGGGCAAATAATGGATGCCGAACTTAAACGATACCATGCCTATTTGTTGTTAGAGCGTTCGCTTTCTGCTAATACCATCGAGGCTTACTGTAGCGATGTCGAAAAACTATTTCAATATTTAGCCGATGTAGGTTTGTCGTATCGCTTGGTAGAGCATCGTCAGTTGCAAGATTTCTTTATGCTGTTGTCCGAAATGGGCATTCAGGCCCGTTCGCAGGCACGCATTTTGTCTAGTATCAAATCGTTCTACGATTTTCTGCAGCGCGAAGAACTTATTCAATTAAATCCAACTACCTTATTAGGAATGCCCAAAATAGGAAGGCATTTGCCTTCTGTTTTGTCGTTGCAAGAAATTGACGCCTTAAAAGCAGCGGTCGATGTAAGCAAGCCCGAGGGGCATCGCAATCGTGCCATGATTGAGGTGGCATATAGTTGTGGTTTGCGTGTCTCCGAGTTGGTGGGGCTTAAAATATCGGATATTTATGTCGAAGAAAAATTTATCAAGGTAGAGGGTAAGGGTAGTAAACAACGTTTGGTTCCTATTTCTGATGTGGCATTGGCAGAAATTAGTCGGTATATGCCAGATCGTCATGCTTTGCCTGTTATCAAAAAAGAAAGTGCCGATGTGCTGTTTCTTAATCGAAGAGGTGGAATGTTGACCCGACAGATGTTTTTTACCATTATCAAACAATGCGCCCTGCAAGCAGGCATTCAAATTGTGATAAGCCCACATACACTCAGACACTCCTTTGCTACCCATTTGTTAGAAGGAGGGGCAAACTTAAGGGTAATTCAAGAAATGTTGGGTCATAGTTGTATCCAGACTACCGAAATTTATACCCACATCGAAACAACCTACCTGCGAGATACTATTTTAAAGTATCATCCGCGAAATAAAATGGAATAATCTGACCTTATTTTCATTTATAATCCTTAATTTTGTAGTCAAACTTATCACGACAAGCCCGAGTAATCGTTGATTTGCTCGCTTCGCTCACGATGAATCGTTTAACCGTAACGATTTAACGATTTAGCGATTCCGCGATTAAACGACAAGTAACAATCAACATAAAATATACGATATGGATATCTTAGAAAAATTATTTGCAAAGGCAAAAGCAAATAAAAAACGCATTATTTTGCCTGAATCGTTCGAAGAAAGAACGATGCGTGCTGCCGATATTGTGTTGCGCGATGGATTGGCAGAAGTAGTTTTGTTAGGCTCGCGCGAAGCTTTGTTGGCACAAGCGAGTGAATGGGGATTGGAGAATATCGAAAAGGCAACAATCTTTGATGAGGCAACCGATCCAAAGCGTCAAGTTTACGTAGATTTGTTGTACGAACTACGCAAAAGCAAAGGCATGACTTTAGAAGAAGCCAACGAAAAAGTAAAAGATCCTTTGTATTTGGCGGCTTTGATGGTAAAAAATGGTGATGCGGATGGCGAGGTTGCGGGTGCTATGAATGCTACTAGCAATGTATTGCGTCCTGCTTTGCAAATTATTAAAATGAAAAAAGGTATCAGTGTGGTTTCTGGTGCATTTTTAATGATTACTCCCACTCATTTTGGCGATGAAGGGATGCTTTTGTTTGCAGACTGCGCTGTAACACCCAATCCAGATGCCAAACAATTAGCCGAAATTGCCATTGCCAGCGCTGCAACAGCCAAAGGGTTGGCAGAAATGATGCCTCGTGTAGCCATGTTGAGTTTCTCTACGCACGGAAGTGCTAAAAACGAATCGGCAGATAAAATGATCGAGGCTACTCGTTTAGCGCGCGAAATGGATCCCGAATTAACCATCGATGGCGAATTGCAATTGGATGCAGCTATCGTTCCTAAGGTAGCAGCCCAAAAAGCACCTAATAGTCCGCTTCGTGGCACTGCCAATGTATTGGTGTTTCCTAATTTGGATGCAGGTAATATCGGTTATAAATTAACGCAACGTATGTCAGGCGGTGTGGCATTGGGTCCTATCTTGCAAGGTATGGCAGCTCCTGTAAACGACTTGTCAAGGGGTTGTACCGTCGATGATATTGTAAAAATGGTAGTTATTACATCAGACCAAGCACGTCATTAATCATGAAAGTATTAGTATTAAATTGTGGAAGTTCGTCTGTCAAATATAAATTGTTTGACATGCAACAAAAGAGTGTTATCGCTCAAGGTGGTGTAGAAAAAGTAGGCTTATCGGGTGCATTTATTAAATTTACCTTGCCCGATGGTCAAAAAGTAGTGGTTGAAAAAGAAATTCCAGGTCATTATGCTGCCATCGAATTGATTCTTTCTATCCTTACAAGCAAAGAATACGGTGCAATTGCATCGTTAGAAGAAATTGATGCCGTAGGTCATCGTGTGGTGCATGGCGGCGAAAAATTCAATAGCAGCGTTGTTATTACTGACGAAGTAATCGAGGCAATCAAACAATGTAGTGATATGGCTCCTTTGCACAATCCTGCAAATTTGATAGGTATCGAAACCATGGCTTCTATTCTTCCGGGTGTAGCTCAAGTAGCCGTGTTCGATACAGCTTTCCATCAAACCATGCCTGCTTGTGCTTATATGTATGGCACTCCTTACGAGGCTTATCAAAAATACGGTGTACGTCGTTATGGATTCCACGGCACAAGTCATCGCTATGTGTCGCAACGTGTGTGCGAATTCTTGGGTATTAAACCCGAGGGAACAAAAATCATTACTTGTCACGTAGGTAATGGTGGTTCTATTACAGCTGTTAAAGATGGAAAATCCATTGATACTTCGATGGGCTTTACGCCATTGGAAGGTTTGTTGATGGGTACACGCTCGGGCGATATTGATGCAGGTGCGGTTACCTATCTTATGGATAAAGAAGGATTGGATACCAAAGGTATTTCCGATTACCTAAATAAAAAGAGTGGAGTGGCTGGTGTTTCTGGCTTGTCGTCCGATATGC
>CALDQH010000028.1 GCA_937911935.1 uncultured Bacteroidales bacterium
GGTCAATCTCCACACTTTCCACACCGGTAATCTTTAGAATTGCCGCCTCTGCATTGCTCTTGCAGTGGTTGCAGTTCATCCCTTTCACCACAATGCTCAACGGCGCCGCGCTGCACGCTTGGCAACTGCGTCCACACTCTCTGCCCTTGCGGTAACGCTGTATGAATGCATTGGCAAGCAAAAGAGCAAGCACAATGGTGCAGACAGTGCTGAAATATGAGACCTCGTTGCAGCTGTGGCAGCTATGAATGTGCACAAGGGGCGCAGTAAACCACTCGCGCGGCAACAGGTAATCGGCACCCAGGCCAATGAGTATTGCACAAGCAATTATGGAGCACAGATAGGTGAGAAGGCTTTTGCGCCCCATAACCTTGCCAATAACAAGCAACGAAGCCACATTGACGGCCGGACCGGCCATAAGCAGCACAAGTGCCGTGCCGGGAGAGAGCCCCTTGAGCATCAATGCAACAGCAATGGGAATGCTGCCTGTTGCGCAAAGATACATTGGAACGGCAAACAACAGCACCATAAGCATACTTGCAAGGGGCTTGTCGGCAAAGAGGGAGAAGAAGGTATCGGGGACAAAGACGGTTATAAGCCCTGCAACAACAAGCCCAAGCAACAACCAACGGCCAATGTCCTGCATCATCTCCACATAGGCATAGTTTGCTGCGTCTCTCATCTTCTGTGCAAATGATGTTCTCTTCTCATTGGCACAACCACACTGCTCTGCCTCCCCCGTTTTTGGTGCATCATCGCCTTTATCGACACAGTTTGCAAGCGTTCCGCCAAAGAGCGCCGTGAAAAGCGCTGCAAGGGGACGCAACAGAGCAAAAGGAAGCCCCATAAGCGAATAGGTAGCTATAATGGAATCAACACCTGTTTGAGGCGTAGCAATCAAAAAGGAAACCGTAGCTCCCTTTGAAGCCCCTTCGCGTTTAAGCGACATGGCCGTAGGAATCACGCCACAGGAACACAAAGGTAAAGGAATACCCAATAGCGCAGCCCAACATACAGACGCAAAATTATTGTTAGACAAATACCTACTATACAACGTATTGGGAACAAAAACGTGCATCAAACCAGCCAACAAAAAGCCCAACAACAAAAAGGGCGACATGGCGTTAATCAAATTCAAAATTTCGTGCATATCCTTTAGTTTTGCTACAAAAGTAAACCAAAACCTTTGCAACATGGTTGCAAAAAAGGGCTTGCATATGTCATTTATTTTATAACAGGACGAATAGAGTATCCATATGACCAGCGCACGTTGGTGCTAAAATAAACCTGTTCTTCAAGTGCCGAAAGATAATAAGCCTCTGATGTACTTTGCCCTGGTAAATCAGAAGATGTCCAATACTTGAGCCATTTGTTTACATCATCTGGCAGACGATACGCATCGCAGTTATAGCTCATCTCACCCGAAGCAGGTAAGAAAATATACTTACCATTGTATTTGCTGGTTACTTTCAACCCCTTGCGTCTGCCAATATTGGTCCACTGCCATGTACAATGCTCCATTAGTTCGGCAAAATCTTGCACGGTAGGCATGTGCCAACCTCCTCCCCAATGAGCCGTGGCAGCATCGTAATGGGCATCGCCCGTTATGTCACGTTGCACATCGTCTTTGGCATATTTTTTCCCGTCGTAATAGGTAGTGGTTGCACCCCATCGATAGTAACCCCCATCTTGGTCTATCGCATCAGAACCTACGTTGCAGGTAGCCCATTTCAATCCCGAAGGTAGGCCCAAATCCACCCACTTGTGTCCATTGGTCTGGCCATCGCTGGGAATATCGGTGTTTACATCATAATCGGTTACTGGGCGTACAGCAAAACCAGTGTAACGTTCGCCTATGCTTGGTTCACCATAGGCAGCCCCAAAGGTGTACATGTGCGCACCATTGTTAAAATTATCTGTATGTGGTGTAGAGGTCCAATAAAGGCCACATCCGTTAGCCTCTTCCAGCTTCGCTCCATCTCTAGAGCCCGTTGCAGGCAAAAATATAGACTTCTTGTTTTTGATACTGGTAAATTCTCTGCCCCAACGTCCACCCTTTTGCACATACCTATCGTGGCAATAATTGAGCAATTCTCTCAGCTCCATTTCGGTAGGCATACGCCAACCTTTGCCCCATTTTTGAGTAGCCACATCGTACGTTGCATTACCAGCAATATCGTCCATCTTTTTGTTATACGTTTTGGTATTGCCTGCAATATACTGACTCTTTGCAACCGTTTCGCCCCACGAGTAATGCTTACCCGGTTTTTCGGGCGACGTAGCATCTACGTTACAAGTAGCCCATCGGGTGCCCGATGGCAAACCTAAATCCACCCAATCGTGTCCGTTTAGTGTACCTGTGGTAGGACCATATTCCACCATCGTGCCAATGGCAGTAGCCTTTACTTGCTTACGTGCTATAGAAAATATAGAACCTTGTTGTTTTTGTGCATTAACGCTGACCAATCCTGTAACCAAGAATAAAGTCAACATCATAAACTTACGTTTTTTCATATACAGTTGGAGTTATTGTTCTTAATACCTGACCAAATTTAATGATTATTATCTGATTATCGAAGAATATGAGGATTATTTTAGGTATTAAGAAAACATCTGCATCGATGGAGGCATGACCCGCCAAATGATTTACCACGGCGACTATGGAAGGATTTTAGACACAAGCCAATAACCCAAGGCAACCAATAGAAATCCTAATATAATACTTGCGGCAACATAGCCGAGAAATCCAACGGTATTTCCTTGCTGAAGCATCTGTACACTCTCGTTGGCAAACGTAGAAAAAGTAGTAAACCCACCACATACACCAGTGGTGAGCAATAAATAGCAAGCGTTATCCGTAGCACTATGCTTGCTGAACGCAGCAAACAAAATGCCAATAACAAAACAACCCAACAGATTAACCGCCAAAGTTCCCCACGGAAAACCCTGACCACAAAGATGCCTCATATACGTAGAAATCAAATATCGCAAGGCACCCCCAACGAAACTTCCCGCACCAACAAGCAGTAGAGATTTTAGCATAGTGTATTTTAGTTAGAAATAGAGTTAATATTTGGCAACGCACTCCTACCCGCTTCGGTCATAAGACCTTTTGATTCCAAATCTTTGCAACGCTCAATATTCAGTTGCGTCCAATGGCTTTTCTTTCGGCAGAGTTTGTTTATTGTTCCGAAATGACGATTTCCGAAACAACGGTTTCGCAACTTATTTTACAAAATACTCTGTCTTCAACCAGTATGCGTAGATTGGATCCTGGAACGAAATTTGTCCAGCCTTATTATCCAAAACATCATTCTTGATAA
>CALDQH010000029.1 GCA_937911935.1 uncultured Bacteroidales bacterium
TGCTTGTAACTGCTGGCGCACTTGCGCTTGTTGTTGTGGTTTTTGCCCTCAACCAAGTTTTGGGACTATTTGGTGGCTTTGCCGCAGCTGTTGGCGAGGTAGCGCGTGGCGACTTTAGCGGTATGGAAACAAAACGCACAAGAAAGGTAAATTGCTACAATTGCAAGAGTTTCTACATCAACAACCAAGGCAAACCTAGTTGCTACACCTGTGGCAGATTGCACTCCACCAAGCAAAATTGCCCATTCTACGACGAACGCTAACAAAATATTTTGACAACGCAAAAAGGACACTCAAACGAGTGTCCTTTTTTGATGCGCATTTGTCGAAAATTTGTTTACAAGCTTGTTGTCTTTTGCAAAATAAATCATTGCACAACTACTTTAAGATATTTATCCGCGCATGAATTAACAAGCAAGATGTTGGGTGCTTGCAACGGAAAACAAAATTACCATTGCAAAAAAGGCAAAAAAATAACACCACTGTTTAGTGATACTCCAAATAGATATATGTAATCGCCTTTGTGTGTTGTTTTAGATTAGTTTGCCACCAAGAGTTACAACAAAGCGGGTATGACAATTCAGCTTTGATTGGCAATTTAGCTTTAGGTAAAAAAATAACACCACTATTTAGTGATGCTTCCTGATTTGTATATGTTAACAACCGAGCGGTTGGTGTTTTAGTTTGGGGCTACGTCTTGTTAGACGTAATGTATGTAGACAATCGAACTTGAACCATGATGCAATTTGTGTTTTAAGATGAAATCAGAGGTATTTGCACGGTTTGTTTCAATTGGATTTGTCGTTTGTTTTGCCCAAAGGCAAAAAAAGAACACCCACGGGGTGTTTTTAATGATGCTTTAACAGAACAGAAGAAGAAATTTCACAGTTTCGGGTTTGTTACTGTTTTTAGTGTTGTAACTCCACTTTCGTAATTCCGTGAGCACTAAGTACTCACTCGACTTGGATGGTAGACATCTCTGTCTACTCCCTTAAAGGAGGTGATCCAGCCGCACCTTCCGATACGGCTACCTTGTTACGACTTCACC
>CALDQH010000030.1 GCA_937911935.1 uncultured Bacteroidales bacterium
CAGGATTTCTTTTTTACATACCGGCAGCAAAGCCATAATCAACTGAAAACAAACCATTTGATAGATTTTCTTTTCGGTATCGCTTAGATTGATATACAAATTGGTATGCTGAAAAGTAGGGATAATAGCATGGTGATCGGTCAACTTTTTGCTATCGAAACAGGCCGTATTAAAGTTTCCAGAAGACAATTGGGTAACCGATTTAGCAAAGGCATCGGTAAAGGGCAAACCCGATAATTGCGATAGTTTGCTTTGTACTTCTTTTACCATATCGTCGCCCAAATAACGGCTACCTGTACGGGGATAGGTAAGCATTTTGTGGCGTTCGTATAAGGCTTGTACGGTATCCAGGGTTTGCTGGGCACTAACGTTGTAGCGTTTGTTGGCTTCGGCTTGCAACGAGGTTAAATCGAATGGCAAGGGTGCCTTTTCTACCTTTTGCTTAACCTGTTTATCGGCTACGGTAACTACGGCAGGTAATAGGGCTGCCAAAGCCTCTGCCTTTTCTTTTTGCAAGAAACGTTCGGGGTATTTGGCAACAAAAGCTTGCTCTTGCGCAAACAAATCGGTTTCTACCGTATAAAAGGGCTCTGGCTGAAAATTGGTATGTTCTTGATAGCGTTTGCAAATAAGGGCCAAAGTGGGCGTTTGCACGCGACCCAACGAAAGTGCTTTTTTAGAGCGCGATGCCAACGTAAGGGCACGGGTAGCGTTCATACCTACCAACCAATCGGCTTCGTTGCGGGCTTTGGCAGAGTGGTACAGATTTTGGTATTCGCTGGCGGGCTTTAGGGTAGCAAATCCTTCTAAAATGGCCTCGTCTGTCATGGACGAAATCCATAGTCGCTCTACCGGTTTATCGCACTTGGCATGGGTGTATATGTAGCGGAAAATAGCCTCCCCTTCGCGCCCGGCATCGGTTGCACAAATAATGCTGTCTGCGCCTTGAAACAAAGAGACAATGGTATTGAGCTGTTTTTGTGCGCCTTCGTCGCCTTGTGGTTTGTATATAAAAACACTGGGCAGCATGGGCAAATCGGCGATATTCCATTTTTCGTATCCGTAGGTTCCCGGATCGGCCAATGTAATAAGGTGTCCAAACGCCCATGTTACTTGGTAGCCATTTCCTTCTATATACCCCTCTTTGCGGTTCTTTGCGCCCAATACACGGGCTATATCCTTGGCTACCGACGGTTTTTCGGCAAGAATTACTTTCATAAACTCCTCAAAAAAATGCTCACAAAGATAAGGAATAAAGTTGAAAAATGGTTGATTGTTGATGTAATCACCCAATCACCGATTGGTTAGATTCTTCAGGCTTTTGCAATCGTGGGCAGAGAAGCAAGTCACGTCGAAACGTAAGGTTTTGGCATTGTTAAGGTAAATGCTTAAAACATAACGGCTACTACCGTGGAGCAGGGATTTGTAGCTCTTTGGATCGCTTTTAATGGAACATTTGGTAATGTCTTCCAGTTTTACGCTATCGTATTGAAAGAATGACTTTTTGTAGTGCAGACGGTTGTCTTCAATAATAAACTTTGTACCAAACAGCATTTTGACGGTATCGTAACATTCCCAACACGCCCAAGCAGTATAAGCAAGGGTTACAATCAGCCACCAAGCCTTTAAAGGAATGATAAAAAGAGCATATAGGCACCATAAACATGGGGCAAAAAGAATTAGATACAAAACAATGCCGCCTATAATCTCCTTGTAACTTGCGTGAAATATTTTTGTATTGTGCGTTGGCATATTAGGTACAAAGGTAATAAAAAATTAGCATTGCATTTAAAGTGATATTAAGAATTAAATAATACTTTTGTACCTAACCTGAACCAACCCAATCAAAACTTTGAAAAGAAAAGACAATACAGATACTATATAACATGAAAACCAAGAATAGCATACTAATTTTAATAACTCTACTTGCATCGCTTTGCTGTCAAGCGTTCGCAGCAAACATAAAATTAGACGATACCATTACCATAACACCTACGTATACGAAAGAGGAATTAGATTCCATGAGAATGCGTTTTATTAAAGAGGGGGATTCTAAAGCTTATACAAAATATCACTTTTATTCAGAGAATAAGAGAGATATGTTTATATACGCTTTTTACATGGCAAATACGTACAACAATAGTTATGCACAATATCATATGTATGAAACAATTAGTGAATTTTATGATAGCATGGGCATAGAGATGGATTCTACTACCAATGCCATCGCACTTTCATACCTTAAAAGAAGTTACGTGCAAGAACATCAACTTGCAGAATGGGAAATGTCTAGATTATTACTCTGTGGGATTGGAACACCCAAAGATACCCTTGTTGCAAGAGAATTAACATACAAACGGCAAAAAAAAGAAAGAGCCGATAAGATCTGGTTTATACAAAAGAGAGACTATCCGCAAAGGTACGAAAATAAGAAGAGAAAGAGAGCAGAAATAAGAAACGAAAGGAGTTTGAGAATTAATAATCAAGCTACACTGATAAATAGTTTGATAGATACAATCGCTACAAAAACCTCGTATACACAAGACGAACTATCGTTGTTAAAGGATTATTTTATTCAGTACGGCAACCTACATGCCTATACTACTTACATGAATTTTTGCCCCGACGTAGAAAACAAAGCAATGTACACCTTCTACATGGCAAATACGCACAATTCAGCCATTGCACAATACCAAATGTATTGTATGATAAGGGATTTTTACGCCAGCATTGGCAAAGAAATGGACTCCACAGCAAGTGCCATTGCCCTATCGTATCTTAGAAGAAGTGCAAAACAAGGCTATAAAGAAGCTGAGAGTGAAATCTCCAATTAGGCGATGTAAGACGTTAGTTACTTTTCAAAAAAAACACGTAAGGAATTAGTAGAAAAATTAACCACACCTACACAATGAAGCGAATTATTTACATATTATCCATTACTATATTAACCTTTTTGTGTGGATGTAATAAGTGTGAATCATCTATAAATAGGATTGAAGTTAAATACGATAGTTTTTCTGAGTGTAGATTTAGAAGTGTATCTGTTAGCGAATACGACAACTATCTATCAGATTATAACGATACTATAATAGACAAATGTCTTATCTTGGACATTGTAAAGGAGATAAACCATGTAACAAACCAAACTCCTATTGATAGTGCCTATAACATAGATGTACGAATGCGTCTATCCATTATTGCCGATTCTTCCCATAGGGATGTTTATATGGATATGTTCCACTTAGTAGATGGAGATCACTGCTATCATTTACCATACGAATCGTTGCTAAATATTGTTTCTAAAATAGATAAGGCTGCTATAGCCTGGTAATGGTGGTTATGTTTTTTTTGGGGGGGGCATGCGCTCGTGAATTTTGCGAGTAAGCGAGCACAGAACAAATTTATTTGTTATGCCGAGCGGGAGCAAAATCATTAGGACGCAGTCCTAATAAGATAGGCGGCACCTAAACTGCGTTTGCACTATCTTTACTCGGGACAAGCCCTCGTGAAGATAGGCGGCACCTCGGCAAAAGCAAAATCAAAGATTTTAGTATATAGCGTATTCTCTGCATCTGCAAGCAAGCTTGCATGCTGAGTATTATCTTTACTCGCATTCGCTCATGAAGATAGGCGACACCTCGCCAATGACAGCAAACTGCGTTTGCTACTACGGCTATATTTTATGTGCTAATTACATGCAAGCATGCATTAACACATAAAATAAGCCTAAAAAAACATTGTTTTTTTGTCATTGCGCTCGGTTTGCACTATCTTTGTACCCTCAAATTTTATTGTATGCAAAATATTAGAAACATAGCGATTATCGCACACGTTGACCACGGTAAAACCACCCTTGTTGATAAAATGTTAGTAGCTGGCGCCTTGTACAAAGACCACGAAAAGGCTGGCGAATTGGTATTGGACAACAACGATTTGGAACGTGAACGCGGTATAACCATCGTGTCTAAAAATGTTTCTATAACTTACAAAGACACCAAAATTAACATCATCGACACCCCTGGGCACTCGGACTTTGGTGGAGAGGTAGAACGCGTACTTAACATGGCAGACGGCGTTTTGTTGTTGGTGGATGCTTTTGAAGGTCCCATGCCTCAAACCCGTTTTGTACTACAAAAAGCCATTGAAATTGGGCTAAAACCCATTGTGGTTATTAACAAGGTAGATAAGCCTAACTGCCGCCCCGACGAAGTGCACGAGGCTGTATTTGATTTGATGTTTAGCTTGGATGCTACCGAAGAACAGTTGGATTTTCCTGTTGTATATGGTTCGGCCAAACAAAACTGGATGTCAACCGATTGGAAAAACCAAACCGACAATATTTATCCCCTATTAGACGCTATTATTGAGCATATTCCTGCTCCTAAAACCATCGAAGGTCCGCTTCAAATGCTTATTACCTCGTTGGATTACTCATCGTACGTAGGCAGAATTGCCATTGGTCGTGTACACAGAGGTACTATCAAAGAAAACACCGATATTGCCTTGGTTCGTCGCGATGGCAGCATCAACAAATGCCGCATCAAAGAACTAAACGTGTTTAGCGGATTTGGAAAAACCAAAGTAAGCGAGGTTTCGTCGGGCGAATTGTGCGCCGTTATTGGTTTGGATAAATTTGACATTGGCGATTGCATTTGCGACCTAAACGAGCCAGATGCATTGCCCCCTATTGCCATTGACGAACCTACCATGAGTATGGTATTTACCATTAACAACTCGCCTTTCTTTGGCAAGGATGGTAAATACGTTACATCGCGCCACATTCACGAACGCTTAATCAAGGAATTGGACAAGAACTTGGCATTGCGCGTTGAAAAAGAAGAATCGAGCGATATTTGGCACGTATATGGTCGTGGTGTATTGCACCTTTCGGTACTTATCGAAACCATGCGTCGCGAAGGTTACGAATTGCAAGTAGGTCAGCCTCAGGTAATTTACAAAGAAATTGACGGGGTTAAATGCGAACCTATTGAGGAACTTACCGTAAACGTACCCGAAGAAAACTCGGGCAAGGTAATTGAATTGGTTACCTCGCGCAAAGGCGAAATTGTAAACATGGAAAGCAAAAACGAACGCATCCACTTGCTATTCCACATTCCATCGCGCGGTATTATTGGTTTGCGTACCAACTTGCTTACCGCCACCGCTGGCGAAGCCGTTATTGCGCATCGTTTTATTCAATACGCACCTTACAAAGGCGATATTGCCCGCCGTGTAAACGGTTCGATGATTGCCATGGAAAGCGGTACTGCTTTTGCCTACGCTATCGACAAATTGCAAGACCGCGGTAAATTCTTTGTATTCCCACAAGACGAGGTGTATGCAGGACAAGTAGTAGGCGAACACTGCAAAGAAGGCGACTTGGTAATTAACGTAACCAAATCGAAGAAACTAACCAACATGCGTGCATCGGGGTCGGACGAAAAAACCAAAATCGTTCCTCCCATTGTATTTAGTTTGGAAGAAGCATTGGAATATATCAAAGAAGACGAATACGTAGAAATTACCCCCAATGCCATGCGCCTAAGAAAAATCATTTTGGACGAAATTGAACGTAAACGTGCCAACAAATAAGGTTTATTTGGCATTAGGAAGCAATCTTGGAGACAAGGCTGCCTATATACAAAAAGCCATATCGATGATTGAACAGCAGGTTGGTCCTGTTGAGAAGATTTCTCAGATGTACACCACAAAGGCAGAAGGATTTGAGTCGGAAAACGAGTTTATGAACGCCGCCTTGTGTGTACACACCCACTTGAGTGCCAACGATTTGTTGCTTACCACACAACAAATAGAAAAACTTTTGGGACGCACCCAGAAAAGCCAAAACGGACAACACTTTGATCGCTGCATTGACATTGATATTTTGTATTACAACATGGAACAGATAAATTTACCCAATTTGATTGTTCCTCATCCCAGAATGCACCTTAGAGGTTTTGTTTTACAACCCTTGTGTGACATCGCACCTAAACTAAAACACCCTATCGTAGGCAAAAGTACCCAGGCCATGTTATCAAGCCTACATTAAATCTACGTGTATGACTATTAACCAACGCATATCAGCACATTTCTTTTCCATTTTTATTGGTTTCTGCATCATTATCACCCTTTTTATGATTCGATACGAAAAAGGGAATGCCATTGATAAATTATCGGGCACAATGGATATTTATGCAGATATGATTGCGCATGGATATAAAGCAGACCAACTGCCTGATAGCAGTTTGCACGTTACCATCATGGATTTAAACGGCATG
Source organism: uncultured Bacteroidales bacterium (assembly GCA_937911935.1). Classification (GTDB taxonomy): domain Bacteria; phylum Bacteroidota; class Bacteroidia; order Bacteroidales; family Paludibacteraceae; genus Enterocola. The sequence continues at coordinate 6,279 of CALDQH010000030.1, forward strand.
GTATTGCAAGATAGTCATCAAAAGCAAGGGCAAACAGATCCGTATTTTAATCGCAAAGAGGTTCGCGAGGCCATGCGATACGGCCACGGCAAGGATCTACGACAAGAGAACAACGAGGACAAGGTATATTTTTACTACGTCAAGAAAGTAAACGACTCCTACATTCGTGTAGCTAAACCCTTTGAGGATCGTAGCGAAGCGTTGCAATTTAGCTATTTTCCCATCTTTATTATCTTGTTATTATTAGGCATTGCCACTTTTGCCTACTTCTCGATATCCAAAAGATTTAGTAGTACCATTCATGCATTAAAACGCCTTATCGAGCGTGTGGATGCTGGCGATAAATATAACTTTCCAGATAATGAATTTAGCGAAATTAGCGAGTACATTGTTCGTAGCTACCAAAAGTTAGAACGCACACAAAAGGCATTGGATATGGAGCGCGAAAAATTATGGGCGCACCTACGATTATCCAAAAGGGGGCTGTGTATTTTTTCGCCACAACGCAAAGAAATTATCTCAAACGAACTGTTTATCCAATACGCCAATCTTATTTCGGATAAACCTATCCAATACTCCGAAAAAATATTTGATATACCCGAACTATTTGACATCGTAGAGTTCTTTGACGACAAACAACGCGATTACAAAAATGTTCTTGAAAACAAGACCATGCAAGTTCATAAAAACGACCGTATTTTGGTGGTAAACGGCATTGTTTTCCCTGATAAGAGTTGCGAAATTACCATCGAAGACATTACCGAGAAAGAAGAACGGGCACTGCTAAAAAGACAACTTACCCAAAATATTTCGCACGAGCTAAAAACACCCGTTAGTAGCATCCAAGGCTTCATGGAAACCATTATCAACAACCCCGATTTGGACGAAGCCAAGCGAAACTTCTTTATTGAACGATGCCACGCACAATCGGTTCGCCTTAGTTATTTGTTACAAGACATTTCTATGCTTAACAAATTGGACGAAGGATCTGGCATTTTTGACAGGGACGATATTGACGTAAAAGCAGTTGTCGAAAGCGTTTTAAGCGACGTATCGTTAGAATTAGAAGAGAAAAACATTCAAACACAGGTATCCATACCGTCGCCTCTTATCATCAAGGGCAACATGTCGCTCCTGTATTCTATATTCCGTAATTTGGTTGACAATACCCTACACTACGCAGGAAACAACATCGAAATTCACATTAGCTGCTTTAGGGTCGATAATGATTTCTTGCATTTCTCCTATGCCGACACCGGTATTGGTGTTGAATCCAAACACTTAAATCACTTATTTGACCGATTCTATCGGGTTGATAAAGGAAGATCGAGAAAATTAGGTGGAACTGGATTAGGCTTGGCAATTGTTAAGAATGCGATTGCTTTTCACAACGGTCGTATATCTGCCAAACACCATCCAAAAGGAGGGTTGGAATTTGTATTCTCACTACGCAAAGAGCCTGTTCCAACCATCGATTAAAAACGATGGATTTTGCTCTCTTTTAGGCTATCGGCTATCATCCGTTGCATATCGGTTAGCTCTACTTGCCTTTTTAATAGTTCACGCATTTGGTCCCAATTGTTGGTTGTTTGCGCTTGTTTGATTTGAGCAGAAACTTCTTTGAGCCAGCCTTTTACCACGCGCAACTTAAATTCAAGTACAACCTGAGGCATTACTTGAGACAAATGTTTGGTAAGTTGTGCATCGTCCGAGATATCTTTCTCGTTTCGACAACGTTCGTAACGATCTTCGACCAAAGCGAATGCATAGTTCTGAACAGAAATATCGGGATGATTCAAAAAATACTGCCGTACATCATCGTCTGCACACGCAAGCGCCTCTTGTAACAATTTTTGGTGCAACGGATATTGCAAGGGCATATCATCTTGCTGCAATACGGCTTCGACATACTCCGAGAGAGATAGGAGAATATCCTCGTCTGTTTCTTCGTCTTTAAATGCAAGCATTTGTTTTCCGTGATTGATGACATAGCGCATAATCACTTGCTCTTGTAAAAAGGTATAAGGAGTAGAAGCAGACGATTCTATCGATATATCGGGAGTAGATTCTGGAACATAAACTGGCTGCACATCCGATTGTGGCTGTACCTTTTGTTCGGTTGTTTTTTGTTGACGCAGTTTCTGAACAGCCTCCATCAACAATGCCTCGCGCATAGCAAAACGTTGTGCACAGTCCTGCACATATACAGAGCGAGTAATGGTATCAGGAATTACCGCAATAGATTGTACAATATCGTTGATGAGCGCTGCTTTTTTTATGGGATCATTACCTGCTTCACGAAGTAGCAAGTTAGACTTAAACTGAATAAAATCGGTTTGATGATGCTTGATATAATCAATAAACTCGTCTGCATTGTGCGATTTAGCAAACGAATCTGGATCTTCGCCATCGGGTAGCAACACCACCTTGACATTCATCCCCTCCTCTAACAACAAATCGATACCTCGTATGGATGCTTTGATACCTGCCGCATCACCATCGTACAAGACGGTTATGTTGTTGGTAAAACGATGAATCATGCGTATCTGTCCCTGTGTTAGGGATGTTCCAGACGATGCCACCACGTTTTCTATTCCAGCCTCGTGCATGGACAGAACATCGGTATATCCCTCTACCAAATAAACGGCATCGTTTCTTACGATGCTATCTTTGGCAAAATAAATGCCGTATAATTCATTGCTTTTGTGGTAGATTCCCGACTCGGGCGAGTTGACGTATTTAGCTGTTTTGTCAGATTGCACCAATACACGTCCCCCAAAAGCCACAATACGACCCGACAAGGTGTGTACAGGAAAGATAACACGACCTCTAAAACGATCGGTAAGTTGCTCACGATCACCGCGGGTTGCCAATCCTAAGTCGGTTAGTAATTTAGCAGAAAAACCGCTCTTAATGGCTTGATCAGACAAAGCTCGATACTGATTCAAACTATATCCCAACTGGAATTTTTGCAAAGTAGCATCAGAGAAACCTCTCTCTCTAAAATACGACAAGCCTACCGATTGTCCCTCTTCGGTTTTCCACAGTTGATTGACAAAATAGCGGCCTGCAAACTCATTGAGCGCCATCATGCTCTCACGCTGTGTACGCGCCTGAATTTGCTCGGCGGTTAATTCCTTCTCTACAATCTCTATGTTGTATTTCTTGGCTAAATAGCGAAGTGCATCTGGGAAATCCAGGTGTTCGTGCTGCATAATAAAGTTTACGGGAGTTCCGCCTTTGCCACATCCAAAACACTTACAAATGTTTTTGGCAGGTGATACCGTAAACGAGGGAGTTTTTTCGTTGTGAAAAGGACACAGACCTATTAAATTAACACCGCGACGACGCAATGTCACAAAATCGCCCACTACCTCTTCTATCTTGGCAGCGTCTAATATGCGTTGTTTGGTTGCCTCGTCTATCATGATGTATTACAAAGAAAACAATTTAGTGCCTCGTAATAATTCTTCGGTGGTCATAGCCTTTTTACCTGCCAATTGTAGTCTCTTAATCGACAAATAACCTTCTTCGGTGGCAAAATACAATTGTTTCTTGCCGTCGCTTATTAAGGTTCCAGGTTGCTCTGACACAGTTTGGTCTATTACCTCGGTTTCTAATACTTTTAAACTCAACACTTGCCCTTTATCGTTTTTAACCTCGGTAAATGCGGCAGGATAAGGAGAAAGACCACGCACAAAATTATGAAGTTCGATGGCTGATTTTTGCCAATTGATTTTGCAATCTTCTTTGAATATTTTGGGTGCAGGGTTGACTGCTACACCATCATCTTGAGGCATCGTAGATACATCGCCCATGGTTATGCGTTCCATGGTTTCTACCACCAAGTCTGCTCCCATATTCATCAATCGATCGTACAAGGTTCCTACATTATCTTCATCACTAATAGGAGTACTACGTTGTAAGATAATGTTACCCGTATCTATTTCGTGTTTTAAAAAGAATGTGGTTACACCTGTTTCCTTTTCGCCATTGATAATAGCCCAATTGATAGGAGCCGCGCCCCTGTATTGAGGTAAAAGTGAAGCATGTAGGTTAAATGTACCCAAACGAGGCATATTCCATACTACTTCTGGTAACATCCTAAATGCCACGACAATTTGAATATCGGCCTGCAACATTTTGAGTTGCACCAAGAAATCTTCGTCACGCAATTTCTCGGGTTGCAAAACCGGTATATCTTCGGATAAAGCGTATTTTTTTACAGGTGATTCTTGTACATGTTGCCCTCTTCCTGCGGGTTTATCGGGCATGGTAACTACACCAACTACATTGTAGTCCTCCTCTACCAAACGTTTCAGTGGCTCTACCGCAAATTCTGGAGTACCCATGTACACGATTCGCAATTCTTTCTTACTCATGCTATCTTATAAAAGTTCAACCACAAAATTAGATGATTCCAACGATATTTACAAAAAAAACAAGATTGCCACATCTATATTTTGTGGCAATCTTGTCTGAAATAACACTATTTTAATCTTTTTATTTTCGTGGCATTACTGCACGCACAGAACGACCATAGGCACGATTGATGTAGGTTCTTTTTACGCCACCTTTATCGAATCGTATTGCCGCTACATCGGTGCTATAATCTACATTACCCAATTCTTTTGACAAATAGAAGCCTTGCGCTTCTTCTTCGGTTGGAACATAATTTTCTCTCTCTGCGCTCGATGCAGGCAACGAATCGTATTGATAGCCAGCAGCTGGCAAATAAATGTAGTATCCGCTAGGTCCAGTTACTTTGTAAGAATATACATTTACTACTGCTTGGTAGGTAGAATCTTTGTCGCCAACTTTAACGGTAACATCTTTAACTCCAATTGAATCTACTACCCATTCCCACTTACAGCTATCTACTAATTCTTTCAATTCATTGCTGGTAGGCATACGCCATTTACCACCCCATTTTGCCTTAACAACATCATCTGCATCTTCTAACGATGATACACGATCGTATTGGTTGTATTTCAATGGCTTATTTTCTACAACTACTTCTGAAGTTTTAACAAATTGAATTGTATCTACAACTTCTAAAGTATCTTTGTACTCAATTATGTTACAGGTACTCAAAACAACCGAGTATGGTAGCGTATCTCTACAGTTAACAATATCTTGTATAGGTTCTTCTGCAGCTACCAACGAATCTATAAGTTCTGCTTTGGTTAAAAGAGCAGCATCTACCATTTCTACAATCGTAAGCGAATCCAGACCTTCAATCTTGCTAATTGAATCTGTTAATTGTGCTTTAATTTCTTTTGTAACGACTACGCGAACAGAATCGTAATCTGTGTAAATAGTATCACAAATTACATCAAATTCGGTTAATGAGTCGGTGCATACTTTATACAGAATCGTATCGTATTCATCGTATTCATCCACAGTATAGATTGTATCTGCAACAATAATCGTATCTGTATCATTAATTGTGGTATCCATTTCGATGGTAATAATGGTATCTGCTTGTGGCAAACGTAATACCAAAGAATCGTAGGTTGTAATGATCGTATCTAAATTAGCAAACGCGTAATTCGCTTTGTTATAAGCTGATTTAGGTTCAACCTCGCCCCAAGCATAGAAATCACCATACGACAGAGTATCGGTTCCACCTACGTTATAGGTTGCCCATTTTACAGAAAGTCCCAAATCAACCCATTGGTAACCTAAATCTTCACCTAATTTGGGGTCAGAAAAACAGATGCTATCGACATCAGATATCGCAAACTTTTCAAAAGTTCCATCTGTTTTACATACATAAATGCTATTTTGAGCAAAGACAGACAATGCAACTGCCCAAAGAGCAAACATCAAGATAAATTGTTTTTTCATGGTATCTTATTTTTTTATGAATTTTACGACTTTGTTTTCGACCTTAAGCAAATAAGTGCCTTTTACAAATTCAGCAACTTGAATTTCGGTTCCATTGGTTTGCATTACACATTGACCTGCCATGTTGTAAATTTGCACAGATGCATCCTCTGCCACTCCTTTAATATATAGGGTAGATTGTACAGGACTTGGGAATATGTAAAATTTCACCTCGTCATCTTGTATAATGTCAGTTGGAATATCTTCTTGATCACCTTGTTCTTCTTTGGGGAAGAATAAAGTTCTAACACCTTCTACCTGTTCTTTCGTTTTCAAGTTGATTAGAGCAACTGGGGAATCTTGTGTTTTGTCAAAAACAATGTTTTGAACTTCGGCTAATTCGTAAGATACAGACGAATTATCTGCCAAAATAACAAGCACCGAGCTTGCTTGCGAAGCAAAGGCAAACATCCCGCATAACATCCCTACAAACATGAGTAAAATCTTTTTCTTCATAGAATTATCATTTTATTAGATTATTGCATTCTTATACTTATCATTTTACCAATATCACATGTATCTATCTGATTACATGACTTTTAGCTCAAATAAAAAATCTATATCTCTTTGCAAGAGATATAGATTTTTGTATCATCATCATAATCAACGATTTGAAATTTATTTTTTTAACATTTGAATGATTTTAGTAGAAAAATATTAACCATATTTTGGAAATATCAGCGATATAATGTACCTTTGCTCGGTAAGATTCTCTCTTGCAAAGAGATATAATAAAAACGCCTCCAAATGGAGGCGTTTTTATTATATAAATCACTGATGCTCAAAGGGCTCAAACAAAAAAAGCAGGTACTATAAATACCTGCTTTTTCTGTAAAAAAAATGATTTGGATTATTTTTGATTGCTGTTTAAAAGCGTAAGAATATCACTTGTTACATTAAAGGCTTTATCACCATACAAGATATTGTCGCTACCTGCAGTGCTTAAAATGTAAGTATAACCTTTTTCTTTGTTGTATTCGGTAACAACCGAGTCGATAGTCGCAGCCAAACGGTCGTTCATTTGTTTTTGTTTTACCAACAAATCTTGTTCCATCTTAGCATTCAATTCTTGCAAATCGCGTTGTTTGCGCACGATACGTTCTTGTTCGGAACGAGCACGATCTTCTGTTAAGAAAGCACGATTTTCTAATTTCTTTTGGAAATCTTCCATATCTCTTTGCAAATCGGTTGCTTTTTGATTTAATGTAGCGCGCGCACTTTCTTCTTGTTTTAGAAGTTCCTCGCTCATGGATTTATACATTTCGTAATTCAACAGCAAAGAGTCCATACGTACGTATGCCACTGCAATTCCACCTTCTGCAGTTACTGGTGCTACCTCCGTTTTTTCTTGGTTAAAAAACAAAATAAATAATACCGCGATTGCAACTACCATTAGGGCATTGATAATGTAAAGAAGGGTTGTTTTCATTTTATTCTATTTCTAAGATATTTTTTCTTTTTTGCTCGGCTCTATCCTGCGATTTAACACATCCTATTCCGCGCTGACGCATGGCTTTGTTACCTTCTACGTGCGTATTGGGAAATTTCCCGCTTTTTGTAAAAAAAACACGGTATCCCATAAGCAGGATAGCAGGCAATAAAATTGCGAGGATGACTAAAAATAATTTGAACATGATATTGCGACACAAATATAACTTACAAACCTTTTGGGTGTAAATCCTTTTTCCTATTTTTGTGCTTTATAAAGAATTACCATAGCGTTTTTAAGTTTTTTTTACAATATGGATACAATAAACTCGCAATACCAGTCGTTAGTGTGGCATTTTTTTGAGGAAATATGCCAAATACCCCGTCCATCTGGACACGAACAGGCCATTATCGCCTATTTGCAACAATTCGCACTTAAACATGGTTTTTTAAGCAAAACAGATGCTGCTGGAAACTTAGTGATTATCAAACCAGGCGAAGCTCCTGCCATTGCATTACAAGCACACGTAGATATGGTATGCGAGAAACAGATGGACAGCACACACAATTTTTTAGAAGATCCTATTAACACATACACCGAAGATGGTTGGCTCAAAGCCAAAGGCACTACTTTGGGCGCAGACAATGGCATCGGAGTAGCCTTGGCACTGGCATCGCTACTTGACTACCAAGGAAACAAGCAATTAGAGGCTCTTTTTACGGTCGAAGAAGAAACAGGACTAACAGGCGCAGCAGCCGTAAAAGCAGATTTTATTTCTGCGCCTATCTTATTGAATTTAGACTCGGAGGACGACCGCGAACTCATTATCGGTTGTGCAGGAGGATGCGAAACCGCTGGCTACTGGAAAATCGAAGAGATGGATTGCCCGCAGGGCATGTTCTTTGTAGAAGTTACCATAAAAGGGTTACAAGGCGGTCACAGCGGTAGCGACATTCATCTACCACGTGCCAATGCCAATAAACTTTTGGGACAATTCTTAAAACAAACCCAAGAAAAATATCCTTTCTACTTACATAGCATCAACGGCGGTGGACTACACAATGCCATTGCACGCGAAGCAACAGCCCTGTTTGCCGTTCCCTTTGCAGACAGAGAGCACATACGTATCGATTGGAATATTTACATTGCCGAGCAAGAAGATATATGGCTAAAAGAAGAGACAAAAATGCGATTTGATTTAACCTCTCGACCAGCTAAAGATAAGGTATATACCACTCAACTTACTAACGGCATCGTTCAAGCTCTTTGCCAATGCAAACATGGAGTTATTAAAATGAGCGAGCAAATAGAAGGGGTTGTCGAAACATCCATCAACCTTGCATCCATCCAACCCAAAGATGGCAACCTGGTTATGGTAAGCAGCCAGCGTAGCATGTACGAAGACCAGCTCAATGCATTGGCATTTGAAACCTACCAAACATTAACGGAATGCGGTGCCACCGCTGCTATCTACAACGGATACCCTGCATGGCAACCTCGATTCGATTCTCCCTTGCTAAAAAAAGCCAAGGAAACCTATCAAGCCATCTATAAAAGAGAAGCCGATGTTAAGGTCATTCACGCAGGATTGGAATGTGGCTTGTTTTACCAAACCAATCCCAAATTAGATCTTTTATCCTTTGGCCCAACTTTATTGGGCGTACACTCACCCAAGGAACGCCTTAACATCGAATCGACTAACCAAGTAGCCAATTATTTAAGAGAACTCTTAAAAACACTGTAGAAGGATTTTATCATCCACTTTGTCTTTATTGATAAAAAAGAAAGGTAAAAACAAGTAGTTATTAAGAATTATCCTTACATTTGCAGTTATAAAAAAATAAGCATGGAAAATTTTGTTGTATCAGCCCGCAAATACAGACCAAGCACCTTTGATACGGTGATTGGTCAACGTGCTTTGGTTACGACCTTAAAGAATGCCATTACTGGCAATCAATTAGCCCATGCTTACTTATTTTGCGGTCCACGAGGCGTTGGAAAAACTACCACTGCGCGTATTTTTGCAAAAGCCATTAACTGCGAACACGTAAAGGATGGCGAGCCTTGCAACGAATGCGAATCTTGCCGTTCGTTTAACGAAGGCAGGTCGTATAATATCTACGAATTAGACGCTGCCTCTAACAACGGGGTAGATAGCATCCGCGAACTTATCGACCAAGTTCAAACTCCACCTCAAATTGGCAAATACCGCATCTACGTTATCGACGAGGTGCACATGCTATCGACCGCAGCATTCAATGCTTTTTTGAAAACCTTAGAAGAGCCACCTTCTTACGTTATTTTCATATTAGCCACTACCGAAAAACACAAAATTTTACCTACTATCTTATCGCGCTGCCAAGTTTATGATTTTAACCGAATCGGCGTAGAAGATACGGTAGCACATCTACAATCCATTGCCCAAAAAGAAGGAATCACAGCCGATACAGATGCCCTCAATATCATTGCGGTTAAATCGGATGGTGGTATGCGCGATGCACTTTCTACCTTTGACCAGGTAGTTAGTTTCTGTGGCAAGAACATTACCTACAAAGATGTGGTAGAGAACCTAAACATATTGGATTACGACTATTATTTTACGCTAACCCAATTGTTCTTAGACCACAAAATGACCGATGCTCTTTTGCTATTCAACGACATCCTAAACAAGGGGTTTGACGCTGGACATTTTATCAGCGGATTGCTTTCGCATTTTAGGGATTTATTGGTATGCAAAGATGCAGCAACAGCTAAGTTATTAGAAGTAGGTGCAGGCATTCGCCAACGTTACATTCAACAAGCCGAATTGTGCCCTGCCGATTTCTTGTTGGATTGCATGGAAGAAACCAACCAAACCGAATTGGAATACAAACAAAGTAAAAACAAGCGTTTGTTGGTAGAACTCATGCTGATTAGATTGTGCCAAGCCACCGATCAAAAAAAAAAAGTAGATTAAGACGCAGAGGCAAACGCGCACTACAACCATTTACTTCGACGACAACCACAACAACCCCGGCTACAACGCCTACGACTGCACCTATCCAGGTACAATCCCCCAAAAAGGAGGCAGAGATCCCTACACCTAAAATAGTAGCGACAAACATATCGCCTGCCAACAAAGAAAAGATAGGAAGGTTATTTGGTTCTATTCACAGAAGTAGCAACTTGGCGCAAAAAGCCACCCAGAACCAAACAGAAAAACGAGACAAAGCCTATACACCTACTCAAATTGAGGAAGCGTGGTATCGATTTGTATCTCATATTCCAGAGCAAGCCGACCTACATTTCTTATTCGGCAAAGCTCCAAAATACCAAAATCACACCCTAACGGTAGAAATAGACAACTCTGTGGTTTTACATAAAATGCAAGTGCTATTACAGCGACTTACCATTTACCTAAGAAATGCCGTAGAAAATGATTACATCACCATTGAACTAAAAGAGGTAGAGGGGAAAGCACAACCGCGCACTCCGCGCGAAAAAGCACGCGCCATGAACGAAAGCAATGGTAATCTGATGAAACTATTTACCAGTTGGGGACTTCGATTAACTTAACTACGGCAAATTTACCACAAGCACTTTCCTTATCGGTCAACAATACTTAGACAAACACAGTGAGCAGAAATATCACTTGGTACTTTGTGATAGGTCGTTCATAAGCGATACCGTATGGCATGCCACCAAGGCTGCCGTCTCGACACGCAAACGACTTTCACCCAAACTAACGGGCACAAAGCCTGCTTTTAGTGCTATTTGAACTTCTTCTTCGCTAAAGTCGCCCTCGGGTCCAATCATTACCAAGACTTTTTTTCCTGGTTTGATGGACGATGCCAAAAATTGTTTTTCGCTTTCGTGGCAATGCGCAATAAATTTTTGATCGGCATCGGCATTTTTTATCCATTCTTTAAAGGAGGCAGGCTCGTTTAGCACCGTTAATGTTGGCTGAATGGATTGTTTCATAGCAGAAACTAAGATTCGTTGCAAACGATCGGTTTTAAGGTTCTTACGCTCCGAATAGCGACAATAAATAGGTGATATTTCGTCGATGCCTATTTCGGCTGCCTTTTCGAAAAACCATTCCAAACGATCCATATTCTTGGTGGGCGCAATGGCAATGTGCAAATAATAATCCCGTTGCGATGCCGTGTTTTGCACCTGCAAGGAATTTACCAAACATTTTTTAGAATCGGCTATGGCTATAGTTGCCACATACACACCACCTTTTCCATCTACAATTTGAATTGTTGCGCCTACATCTAAACGCAAGACCCGAACTGCATGATGCGATTCTTCTTCGGGCAACACAGGCGTGGTGGCTATATCAGGAGCATAAAATACGTGCATAATTACAATGCTTCTAAAACGGTTTTAACTAACTCAAAGTTCTTTTTAGGGGCATCCGTCCAGAAATTAGCGTATTGGTCTGCATGGTCATCTACCCAGGGTGTATCGCTAATAATACGCAGACTGATAAATGGCACTTGCTTTTTGGCACACACGTGCGCAATAGCATTCGATTCCATATCAACAAAAAGTGCTTCTGGGTATTTTTCTTTTATCTGGAACAATTCTGCTGGAGTTGTGATAAACTGGTCGCCTGTACAACCCAAGCCGAATTTTACGTCTGTGCGACTACCTGCAACTTGTTTTGCCACTTGCAATGCATACACATCTGCCTGGATAAACCTTTCAAATCCTAACTCTTTTAAGTGATCGGACACTTCACCAGCATAAAAATCGTGGTAGCACGTTTGGCTACCAATAACCAAATCTGCCACGTTTAAGCAGGTATCAATACCACCTGCCACACCGCTGTTAATAACCAAATCGGGGTGATGCTCATTGAGCAAGTTGATTGTAGCAATAGCAGCATTGACTTTACCAATGCCGCTTTTTACTAAAAATATCTCGTGCTGTGGCAATTGAATACCTTGGAGTAGTTCAAACTCCTTGTCCATTGCCACGATAATTCCAATCTTCATACAGAAAAAAATTATTTTATAAATGCAGCAAAAGCCTTATAGGTCATATATACATCCAACTTGGCGACTACCTCGTATGGTGCGTGCATCGACAAAACAGGAACACCCACATCCACTACATCAACATTTAGGTTGGCAATGTAGGCTGCAACTGTACCGCCACCACCAAGATCAACACGACCTAATTCTCCCGTTTGCCATACAACCTGGTTAGCGTCCAACAAATGGTGTACCTCGGCAATAAATTCGGCATGCGCATCAGAAGAACCCGACTTGCCGCGCGCCCCTGTAAATTTAGTCACCACAACACCTCGATTGCAGAACGACGAGTTAGCAGCCTCGAATACATCGGGGAAAGTTGGATCGTAAGCCGAGTTTACATCGGCAGACAAACATTTAGAAGCCGATAAAACAACGCGTGCTTTGCTTCCTAAAGTTTCGGCAATATCTTCGATAAAGTATGCCATAAACGACGATTCCAAACCTGTATTACCACAGCTTCCAATTTCTTCTTTATCTGCCAACACGCACAAGGCTGTATGCGTTGGATTCTCCAGTTCCAAAATAGCTTTTAAAGCCGTATATGAGCAAACGCGATCGTCGTGACCATAGGCTCCAATCATGCTGCGATCCAAACCTACATCCTTCGCTTTCATAGCTGGCACTGCCGATAATTCTGCCGAACGAAAATCTTTTTCGGTAATGCCATACTTTTCGTTTAGAATCTGAAGAATCTGTTCTTTTACCAGACATTTCGCATCGGTTTCGTCTGTTACAGGCATCGAACCGATTAACAAATTCAATTCTTCACCTTTGATAAGTTCGGGCGCAGTACGCTTCATTTGATCTTGCGCCAAGTGAGGCAACAAATCGGTAATGTAAAGCACGGGGTCGTTTTCGTCTTCGCCTATACATACTTCTTTTTTGGTTCCGTCTGCCAAGAAAACCACACCATGTAGTGACAAAGGCATGCTTACCCATTGATACTTTTTGATGCCACCATAATAGTGAGTTTTAAAGTACGCCAACTCGTCTTTTTCGTAAAGTGGGTTTTGTTTTAAATCCAATCGACATGCATCGATATGAGCTGCCAAAATACGCACTCCCTCGCTGATAGGCGCACTACCAATTACAGCCAAGATAATGGATTTATTACGATTTTGATAGTAAATCTTATCGCCAGATTTTAAAGGCATACCCCATGAAAAAGGCTTAAAGCCAGCTTTTTCTGCCATTTCTACGGTAACTTGTACTGCCTCACGCTCGGTTTTAGCTTGATCCAAGAATGTTTTATAGGCATCACAAAATTGAAAAGCTACCTGTTGTTCTTGCTTATCGATTTCGGTAGCAATATGGGGTTGTTTATACGTTAATTTAGTCATTTTCTTTTTAGTTCTTTATAGTAAAACAATAGGGTTAATAACAAGGATAGTGTTATGGATGCAATCACCGAAGGGATATACGACAAATTAAGCCCTTCGTCGGCAATTAGAATATACAAAGTTACCACAACGGTCATAAAAATAGCGGGTATTAAGGTCATCCAGTGCCACTTGCGACGTGTACGCATCAGCCATACACTCAATGCCCATAAAGTTATAACACCCAAGGTTTGGTTTGCCCAGGCAAAATAGCGCCAAATAATATTGAACCCTTCGGCATCGTTTAAGCTATACAACAAAATAGCTGCTGCTACCAAAAACATGGGTACACAAATAAGCAAACGATTTTTTATTGGTTTTTGATCGACAGCAAACATGTCTGCCATAATCAAACGAGCCGAACGAAGCGCTGTATCGCCCGAGGTGATGGGAGCAAAAATAACACCCAGTATAGCCAAACCACCACCTAACACACCCAACCAATTGGTTGATATTTCGTTGACAATGATAGCAGCGTTGTTTTCGCCCATACCATTTTGGGCAAAGAAAGCATTGGCAGCAGCTGCCCATATAAGTGCCACCATGCCTTCGACAATCATAGCACCATAAAAGATGGGACGTCCTTGTTTTTCGTTGGTCATACAACGAGCCATCAAAGGCGATTGAGTCGCATGGAATCCAGAAATAGCCCCGCAGGCAATGCTTATAAAAAGCATAGGAAAGATAGGCGTACTATCTGCTAACGGATGGGTATTTTGCAAACCATCGGTAATTTCGGGGAGCATAGGTTGATTTATCAGCAAAACGACCAAAATACCCACTGCCATAAAGAGCAACGCCACGGCAAACAAAGGATAAACTTTACCAATTAGTTTGTCGATAGGCAACATGGAGGCTAATAAATAATAGGCAAAAATAATGCCAATCCACCACCACTGACCAAGCGAAGTAAGGCTTTGCAACAAACCTGCAGGACCACTGATAAAGACCACACCCACCAACACCATC
>CALDQH010000031.1 GCA_937911935.1 uncultured Bacteroidales bacterium
TCGAACCCTCGACCCATTGATTAAGAGTCAATTGCTCTACCAACTGAGCTACGGAGTCTTTTAGGACGCACAAAGATACTATTTTTCTACGAAAAACAAGTATGTTCTATCAATATTTTTGTGCCAATACCTATTAAAATAACCCCTCCTAATACACCCCATTTAAAGGAAAAACGTTTTCCTAAGTAGTAACCAACCTGTGTACCTATCAAAGAAAACAAGAAACTTACAACACCAATACACATAACGGCTACACTCAACCAGTCAGGGAATGGCACAAATACGATGCCTGTTGCCAAAGCATCAATACTGGTAGCTATGGCTAATAGAAAAATCTTGACAAAACCATAATGATTGTGTTCTTCTTCTATTTCGCAATTTGGCTGTTTAGAGGTAATTAAATCTTCTTTAATCATCCTAGCCCCCAACACACCCAGAATGATAAAAGCCACCCAATGGTCGTACGAGGTGATGGTATCTGCAAAATATTGCATCAAGAAAAATCCAAGTAGTGGCATCATTCCCTGAAACATACCAAAAGACATAGCCATCACAACCCACATTCCCCACATGGGTCTTCTTAAACAAGTGCTCTGGCTAATGGATACTGCCAAACAGTCCATTGCCAGAGCAATTGATAAAAATATAATCGTAAGTAAGTTCATTACCTTATTTTTGTGTTGCCAAGTAATCCATTACTTGGTTGAAGATGTTTTCGGCATTGAAACCAAATTTCTCATCCAACACAGTATAAGGAGCCGAATGTCCAAAATGATCCAATCCGTAAATACGACCATTCAAGCCCGCTAAACGTTGCATCGACAAAGGCAAGCCTGCGGTTAATGCAAAGATAGGCAACGAATAATCAATGACGCTACGAATGTAACTTTGTGGTTGTGAGAAGAATAAACCTTCCGAAGGCACTGATACAATGCGTGCTTTAACACCAGCACGTTCTGCCAACAAAGCATCTGCATCTACCAAAGTAGAAACTTCAGATCCACTTGCTAACAAGATAATATCGGGTGTACCATCCACATCTTTAACCACATAAGCACCTTTGGTTGTACCCAAAGCCTCTTGGTAAGCATTGCCTTTGCGAGGCAAATTCTTAACATTTTGACGAGACAAAATAAGCGCAGTTGGCGTGTCGCAATTTTCCAATGCCATTTTCCAAGCAACGGTTGTTTCGTCAACATCGGCAGGACGAAGTACCAACATCGAATTACGACCTTTGTGGTTCTTAACAGACTCCATCAAACGAACTTGCATTTCTTGTTCGATAGGTTGATGAGTAGGACCATCTTCGCCTACACGGAACGCATCGTGCGACCAAACATAAATAACTTGCAAGCGCATCAATGCCGACATACGGAATGCAGGTTTCATGTAGTCTGAGAAAACAAAGAAGGTACCGCACACTGGAATAATACCACCATGCAAAGCCATACCATTCATGATACATGCCATAGCCAATTCACTAACACCAGCATGCAAGAAACCGCCCGAAAAATCGCCTTTTACAAAGGGTTTGCTATTTTTTAAGAATCCTTCTGTTTTATCAGAGTTAGATAGGTCGGCAGACGAAACCACCATGTTTTCTACTTGTTCAGAGAATAATCCCAACATTGCACCCGATGCAGAGCGAGTAGCTTGATTGGCTTTTTGTTGAATAGAAGCGTAATCGATCTTAGGAATGTTTCCGCTGTAGAAATTGTGGAATTTGGTTGCCAATTCGGGGTTAGCAGTTTCCCAAGCTGCTTGTTCTGCGTGGCGTTTTGCCACCATTGCACGAAGCTCGGTTAAACGTTTTTGGTACATTTCTTGTACCTCGTCAAAAATAACAAATGGATTTTGTGGATCACCACCTAAATTTTTAACGGTATTATCGATAGAAGCACCCGCTGCACCCAAAGGTTGTCCATGTGTAGATACCTTATTTTCATAGCTTTCGCCATTAGGACCTACCGCACCTTTACCCATTAGGGTTTTACCAATAATTAAGGTAGGACGCTCGGTTTCTTCGTTGGCTTGTTTTAATGCAGTACGAATCTGAGCCGCATCGTTACCATTGATGGTAATTACATTCCAACCCCATGCTTGGTATTTCAAAGCGGTATCTTCGGCAGATACTTGATTAACAAAGGTAGAAAGTTGCACTTCGTTCGAGTCGAAGAACATGATTAGATTGCTCAAGCCCAATGTACCTGCGATACGACCTGCACCTTGCGAAATTTCTTCTTGAATACCACCGTCCGAAATAAAGGTGTAGATTTTATGTTTGGTCCATTCGCCAAAACGAGCTGCCATAAAACGTTCTGCAATAGCAGCACCTACAGCCATGGTATGACCTTGTCCCAAAGGACCAGAGGTGTTTTCGATACCCAACTCAAAATTTACTTCGGGGTGTCCTGGGGTACGACTGCCCCATTGACGGAAGGATTTTAAATCGTCCATGTTCAATTTGCCTATCATGGCTAATTGAGCATACAACATGGGAGACATATGACCTGGATCCAAGAAGAAACGGTCGCGATTTTCCCAAGTAGCATTATCGGGATCAAACACTAAAAACTCCGAAAACAATACGTTAATAAAATCAGCACCGCCCATAGCACCGCCAGGGTGTCCTGATTTGGCTTTTTCTACCATTGAAGCCGCCAAAATTCGAATGTTATCGGCTGCACGATTTAAAAGTTTTATTTCGTTCATCATTCAAGAATATGAGTAAAATTGTTATTTTCCGCAAAGTTACTATTTTTCACGTATTTAAACAAGAAAATTAGGTTACAACAGGCCAATAGTTATCAACAATCAGCGTATCTACGACCCTATTTCTTATACGGAATTTGATAGGTCAAGTGATACAAAAAGCCAAACACCGTGTCTTCGTTATCAACTCCATATCCTGGTATATAAGCGGGATAAGACGAGCTATTTTGGTAGTAATGACCAAAGGTTTTAACCTGCAAAGCAAGACCCATAAAAAACTGTTTATAGATTTGTACCCTTACCCCAATCACAACTTCCATCCATCCAAAATGGGAATAACGATACGAATCAGAATAACTGCCTGTTTCTTGCCAATAACCATCCGACAATTGTGCATTCGTCAGTCCATACCCCGTTAAACTATATCCATAACGCAATCCAGCATAAAAAACATGGTCGTATTTACGGGTAATTTTATAGTTCAAAAAGTTATAGTTTGCTCCTATTTTAAGGAATGCACCACTGGAGTTATATTGATAGGTATCTTGTTGTTGGTTGATGGCCATAAAGCCAATTTCTGCAACAGGAAATAACCGATGCCACAAACTCACATCAGCCGAAATCGAGGCTTCAAATTTACCTCCATTAAAGAGGGTCGCAACGGGATTAAATATATCGAGCGATAAATAAGAACCTTGATATACAGGAACTTTTGATGTGTTTGCTGTTGTTTTAGCAGGCGTTTTAAGAGCCGTAGAGTCTAAACTCACCGCATTATCTTGTGCCCAAATCGAAAATGGCAAACACCACAAAATAAGCAATAAACTACATGTATATTTTAAGGTGTACATCATTTTCTACGTTGATTACATTAGGATTAAAAACCTCTATACGTGGCATTTCTAAACCACCATCCCACCAAGCCGAATCGACGGTATGAAACATAACACATCCACATTCCTCGCTGATAAGTTGCGGAAATGAATTATGTGAAACCGTAAGAATGTATTGGCGTAAAACAGATTCGTCTGGGGTCGCTTTAAAAGAAATTTCGAAACTGGTCGAAGTCTCGTTTTGTTTTAAGGGTAGATAAATAACGTTTAATTTCGATACACCATCGTACAAAATAGAATCATTCCCCACTCCTTTTACGGTTACATTTTCTATATCCTTTGGTTTTAAAGCAGTTGAATCGACAAAAGACACACCTAACAAAGCCCGTTTGGGTAAGTAGCAATTGTTGGTACATGCAAACAAAAAGGCCGTCAGTAGCAGTATAAATGGAACAACGATGCGACTCATGACAAATAGGTTACCAATTGTTGCATTTCTTTTCGTTTTTTATCGGGAGCAACCGACTCTTTGGGCGCATATCCCATGGGGATAAGTACAATAGGTTCTTCGTTTTCGGGCAGTGTCAGCAAATCTTTGCAGGCCTGAACGTCAAAATTACATACCCAACACGTATTGATACCCAACTCGGCTGCCGCCAATACAACATGCTCTGTTATAATAGCAATATCTATATCGCAGTGATCCTTACCATCGTATCGATGCCAAGACTCATCGTGATTACCCGTGATTACCAGGCACATAGGAGCCTCTTTAAATGTTTCTCTGCGATAAATAGGCGCCATTTTTTGAAGCGTTTCGCCTTGCAAAACATAAATATGCCAGGGCTGTTTGTTTACAGCCGATGGGGCCAAACGGGCACATGCTAAAATATAATCCAAATCTGCCTGAGCAATTTTTTGGTCACTGTAGCGACGTTCTGAATATCGCTTTTGGCTTAATGTTAGAAAATCCATTATACCGAGAAATACGTTTTAAGTTCAGTTTTAAGACACGAAATAGCCACCATCGTAGGTGCAGCGTTGGAATTTTGATAAGTTGTCAAAATAGCATTTGCCAAATCGGACGATGGTCCTTGCGGATCTACCTGTGCTGCACAAGCATTGATCAATTGTACGATGCTTTCTTTGGCATTTTTGACTACTTCCCACGCTTGTTCGCTCACATATACTTGTTGTGCTACATTGTGTTCATACTCTGCTCGGATAACCGTAAGCAAAGCGGCATGCAACTGAATAGCTGTATAAGCCTCCGATTGGGTTCTTACCAACAACGAATCGGGTGTAATGCGTTCCAAGAACAACACCAATCTTTCGTATGCTGTAAAACGAATAGGTGTCACGTTCTTTTGATTTTCCTTATACAACAAATAGCGTTGACGCGATTCTTGTTGCTGAAAAAATTTATTTTGCAAAACCCATACAACAGCCAATACTACACACGCTGGAATGGTATATTTTAGTATTTCCAAAAAAGCATCCATCTTGTATTTTATTTAATTTGTTTTTCAATTTGATAATTATTTCTCTCTTGCGACGAACGACTGATTAGTTCGCCTAAAAATCCTGTCAAAAAGAGTTGTGTTCCTAAAATCATGGCAACCAACGATAAATAAAAATACGGACTATCTGTTACCAACGGAGCACGTACTCCTTTGTATATAGCGTATAGTTTACCCGCTCCAACTGCCATAACTGCCAACAAGCCTAATATAAACATCAAGCTTCCTAACACTCCAAAAAAGTGCATGGGTTTTACACCAAATTTAGACAAAAACCACAGTGTAAGTAAGTCTAAGTAGCCATTTACAAAACGATTAAATCCAAATTTACTTTGTCCAAATTTGCGAGCTTGGTGCTGCACTTCTTTTTCGCCAATTTTGCTAAATCCAGCTGATTTTGCCAAATAAGGAATGTAGCGGTGCATTTCGCCATATACCTCAATGGTTTTGATTACCTGTTTACGATAGGCTTTCAAGCCACAATTAAAATCGTGCAATTTTACACCCGATACTTTTCTGGCAGTTGCATTGAACAATTTACTGGGCAAGTTTTTGGTAAAAACAGGGTCATAGCGTTTCTTTTTCCAACCCGAAACCAAATCATAACCCTCGTTTACAATCATGTTGTATAGTTCTGGAATCTCATCGGGACTATCTTGCAAATCGGCATCCATGGTAATAACCACATCGCCTTGCGCAGCTTCAAAACCACAATACAAAGCTGGCGATTTTCCATAATTGCGTCTAAATTTAATACCCTTTACTTCGGGGTGTTTCGCTGCCAACGACTCGACAACTTGCCAAGATTGGTCGGTACTACCGTCGTCAATAAAAATAACCTCATACGCATATTGATGAGCATCGGCTACTTTTTTTATCCACAGGAATAATTCTTGGAGCGATTCCTCTTCGTTGTACAATGGTATAACTACTGATATATTCATGATCGAGTATTGTTTTTCTTTTGTTTAAAGCGAATAATCAACAGATAAATTAAACCTAAAATAGCACCTGCAAAACCATTGTTTGCAATACTATTCGTAGCCAATTGCAAGGGAGTTGGCAAGACAATGGTATCTGCAATTTGCTGAAAATTAGCTGCTATATCGGGATAAACCTTAGCAGTAATTTGAATATTTTCCAGTAAATTTTGGTATAAAGTATCGATATAATCGGGCGATATATAGGCATAAAAAACATATTGCACCAAACTAATGATTAACGATGCAAAGACAAACAAGAAGATGGTAAAACTGACAATAGGCAACTGTTCGTTTTGTGCATAGCTTTTTTTGACCAACGAATAAGCATAAAAAGGAACAGCAATGCTACAGCCAATGTATAACAATAGACAGGGAATACAGATCAATAATAATTGCATATACGAATGCATGGTCACTTCTGCCGCAAATTGAGCCAACAAAAGAAGGGCTAAATAAGGGGCGTATGCAGCTGCATATTTCATAAAATCACCTCTAAACATAAACATGCATATTATTATAATTGATATGCAAAGTTAATTAAATAATGATGTTGGACAAGGGTACATTGCGTTTAATTTTGCTACTTTTTGATTTTTTTCGGGGCAATCGATTTTTAAATCCAAAAATTGCATTATATTTGCACTCGGAAAGGTTCTGCACGACCAGCTCCCTTTGAATCCCCCAGGGCTTGACCGCAGCAAGGGTAATTAGGTTGAGCGGTGCGATGCAGATCGCCTTTCCTTTTTTTATAATAATATTTTATCTAATCCTTAAATACCCTATCATGTCAAAATCATCTAATGCAAGCACAGAACACAACGTTATTGTAAACGGCACGTTTATCAAAGGTGACATTACCACAGATGGAGATTTTCGTGTAGATGGCAAAATAGAAGGTACTGTTGTTTCTAAAGGTCGTGTGATTGTTGGACTAAACGGATACATTTCGGGCACCATCAAAGCCAACAACATCGACATCATGGGTAGCGTAGAAGGTACCATCATTGCATTAGATACCCTTTCTTTAAAATCGTCTGCCAAAGTAAAAGGCGATATTCAAACCTGCATTTTGGACATTGAGCAAAAAGCCGAATTTAACGGAACCTGCTCCATGGGCAAAAACAACGAACCTGCACCACAAAACCCTAAAAATCAAAAGAAATAGTACGCATCGGACTACTTTCGGATACACACGGCTATTGGGACAAACGATATGCCGAGTTTTTTGCGCCTTGTGACGAAATTTGGCATGCTGGCGATATAGGGGACATAACACTCTACAACCAATTATTAAACTGCAAACCGGTTCGAGCTGTTGTTGGCAACATAGATGGCTATCCACTACGAAACATGTTGCCTACCATTCATACCTTTGAGATAGAGAATGTAAGGGTTCTCATGACTCACATAGGCGGTTATCCTGGGAAATATGCTCCGGGCATCATCCAGAAATTGCGTACCGAACACACTACCCTGTTTATTTCTGGACATTCACATATCCTTAAAGTAATGTACGACCCTACCCTTGGCTTGCTACACATCAACCCAGGAGCGGCAGGCAGACAAGGATTTCACAAAGTAAGAACATTGATTCGATTTGTAATCGATGGCGAAAAAATAAAGGATTTAGAAATTAAGGAAATTCCCCTTAACGAAGCAAATTGATATCCCCACGATAAACGTATTTCATGGGTTTTCCATCTTGGTCTTTATCGGCTCCAACAGCTTCGATAACGTACATGTACGCCCCTTCGGCGGCAGGAACTCCACCAATTGTACCATCCCACCCTTTAGCAGGATCGTCCCAGGCATACAACAAACGTCCCCACATATTAAACACCTGACCTTTAAAAGAGATCAACGATTTATACGACACACGAAACTCGTCGTTTTTGCCGTCACCGTTGGGCGTAAATACATTGGGAACTTCCAAAAGCGAATTAACCACTTCGATGGTGTATGTTTGGCGACTCAAGCAGTTTTGCGCTGGATCATCCGAAGGAACATTATTGGTTGTTTCCAATTGCAGATAGTATGTTCCGTGTTGTTCAAAGGTATAGCGAAAATCTGTTTCGGACGAATGAAGTGAACAATTTGAAAAATTCTTATCGGTCGATAAACACCATTGGTTAAAGAACGCCGCTGGACTTGCATCGTTCAAAATTTCGATGTTAAGCGGGGCTGAACCTGCCAATTTATTATCGGTAGAAATATCCTTATCGCCCTCGTTTAAAGCATCTTCGCGAATACGAACAGAGGCTTCTATATTTACAACTACGGCATAGGCTTGTACCTGTTCACTTGTAATGGAATCGGCTTTGCCAAACTCAATACCCCACGTATCACCTGTAATGGTATATGCCGTATTATCCAATGGCGATGGAACAATAAAATTGGGTGCCAAGTCTGTGGTTTCTTCTACTTGTTTAGACACATAAGAACCCGATTCGTAATAAGTTGAATCGTACGACAAAACAACTTTTCGTTGCAATTCGAAAGGAGCTTTATCGTGCATCAACGTATCGTATTGCATCACAGGCGCTTGATAAGTCAATTCTATTTGATAGTTGGTACATCTATCTATCAAATCGGTATATACCTGTATGTTTTCAAACGACACAGCCATCTGATCGTAGTCATAAATCCACACCCATTTAGCAGGCAAATCGTCAATTTGTAGTTTATAGCCCATGGATGCCGTATCTACCAATGGTACTGCTGTTTGCAACGCATCGGTTTGTTCTATCAACAATTCGGCTTCGCTTGATCCTAAATTATAAGCATACCATTTGTAATTGTGAGCAATCGTATCAACATAAGTTAACTTTGCTCCCGTAACTTCGTCCAATACAAAAACCGTATCGATTGCTGCTTGTTCTACACCTACGTGTTTTGCATCTTGAATCGAAAATTGTGCCCACAACGCAGTTGTCAATACGCCTAGTAAAAATGTACAAATGTTACGTTTCATAAATGATTATAATAAAAAGAGTAAGCAAAGGTAAGAATTAAATCTCATTTCTCCTTTCTCCGCTCTCAATTATTTACTATCTTTACACCCTGAATTAAGAAAATATATGAAAAAGCAATTTTATTGGTTATTCGTGATAGGATGTTTGATGTGCATGATGGGATATGCCAAACAAAACACCTATCCTACCATGACAGAAAACGGTAAAACTTACTACCTATACACCGTACAAAAAAGTGAGGGGATATACGCTATCAGCCAGCGTTTTAGCGTTCCACAATCACTCATCATCGAAGCCAATCCTGGTGTAGAAAACGGATTAAAATTGGGACAACTCATTAAAGTTCCACAAGGAGTATCTACCACCGATAAGAAAAACAATGCACCCGTAAAAATTGGCAAGGATCAGCATGTGGTTAAAGCCAAAGAAACCTTGTATGGACTTTCTAAGAAGTACAATTGCACGGTTGACGAATTATTGGAACTCAATCCATGGGCCACTCACTTAACCATTGGAGCGGTTTTGCAAATTCCAAGTAAAAAAGTCGACAGTCAGCGCAAGCCGAGCGCAGAAACAAGTTCACTTGATTATGTCGAGGCGCAGCCTGACTTCATGAGCGAAGCGAATAGAGTCGAAAGTCAAAGGTCGCAAGTCGAAAGTCAGCGCAAGCCGAGCGCAGAAACAAGTTCACTTGATTATGCCGAGGCGCAGCCTGACTTCATGAGCGAAGCGAATAGAGTCGAAAGTCAAAAGTCGAAAGTTGAAAGTCAGGATAAGCAAAAGAAAAACGAAAAGAAAAACATTTGGTCGTGGTTTAGCAAAAGCAAAGAAATTGCAGATACCACCAGTGTGACAACGGTCGATTCGGTAGCTGCTACCGAAGACACCCAATCGTGGTGGCTAAAACAACAAGAATCCGAAATTAAAGTGGCTATTTTATTGCCATTTATGCTGGATTCGTTGCACCGTGATGCCAGCATGGATCGATTTGTAGAGTTTTACCAAGGATGCTTGTTGGCTATTGATTCTTTGGCAAAACAAGGTCTTTCTACCGAGATTTACACCTACGACATCGGCAAAGATACGCAGAGTTTGCAAGCTGCATTGCAAGAATCTGCCTTATCAAAGGTTGATTTAATCATTGGCCCAGCTTACCAAAATCAGGTAAAAGAAGTGGCAGATTTTGCATCAAAACATCGCATCCCAACCGTAGTTCCTTTCTCGTCTTCGATTCCAGAAATCACTTCAAACCCCTATTTATTTGAAGTGGTTACCCCACAAAAGGAACTTTACACTCGATTGGTGCAAAAATTCTGCTACCATTTTAACGATAAAAACATCATTATCGTTAAACCCAGGATGTTAGGACAATACAACAAGGCCGACTTTGCCAACCAATTGATGGCGGGCATGGATGCAACTTTGGTGCCATACACCGTTATATCGGACGACAGCATAGCTACCACAATTGATTCTTTAGCAGCCTTGTCCGACAAAGAATGTTTGGTAGTGCTTCCAAGTACCCACCAAGTAGCCCTAAATAAATTTGGCGAAGCCTTGCATTACATCAAATCGACCAACGTATCTGTTTTTGGATTCCCCGAATGGAATAGCATGGGTATCAACGAATTGTACAGCAAGCGAATGTATGGTTTTTCTAACTACTATACCTCGTTTGACGACCCACAAATTATTTCTTTCTTTACCCAACTAAAAGATACGTACGGAGTTCCAAAAGGCATTCAACAAAGTCCCAATTTTGCTTTGTTTGGGTTTGATATTTGCTATTTCTTCTTGCAACAATACAGCGAAAATGGTAAGTATTTTTACCAATTTATGCCCACTACCGAAACACAAGGATTACAGATGAATTTCTTGTTTGAACCTGCTGTTAAGGGAGGTGGTTATTGGAATGTAGGCACTGTTTTTCAGCGCATTGACCAAAACGGAATCTTGAATTTATAGGATGAAAAAACTAAGCCTGATATTACTTACATTGTTGTTTGCCAAGGGATTGTGGGCACAATACACCTACATCGAACCAGAGATAAGCGTTGGTATTAACCAAGGGGTTGCCCTTTGGACAACGGTTGGTTTTAGTCCATACGTTGACCAAAATTTTGATGTAAGGTACAATGGTGGTTTTACTTTTCGATACATCGGGCAAAAATATTTCGGTGTCATAGCCGAACTTAACTACACCCAAAGAGGATGGTCCTCTACTTCTGCCCAAACTGGCGAGCGATACGACCACCGATTGGATTATTTGGAAATTCCCTTTTTGGCTCACATTTATTTTGGCAAGGAAAAATTTCGATTTTTTGTCAACTTGGGTCCTAAAATCAGGTATATGGTAAACGATGAGTCAACACCACCCTTTTCGAAAAATCCAGGAATTGAACAAACAAAGCCTATCGAGAACCGCTTTGATTACAGTATTTGCGCGGGTTTAGGTATTGAACTTAGAACCCCAAAAGCTGGCTATTTTATTTTAGAAGCAAGGTATGATTATGGTTTGGGTAACATATACAAAAACAACAAAGGAGAAGATTTTTCGTTATCCAACAACCAGGCCATTACCGTATCGATAGCGTACTTATTTAATGTAAACTCGCTTCGTAAAGAAGCTCGGACGAATCGGTAAATCGGCAAATCGGTAAATTGCTGATATGTTGATGAACTAATTTGAATATAACCTTCGATTAGTCGGTTAACCGATTAGTCGATTAGTCAACAATAAAATATGATGTACCAATTATTACAAAAACGCCGCAGCCATCGTAAATTTACAGAACAAGCGGTAGAACAAGAAAAAATAGACCAAATCTTGCGCAATGCACTAATGTCTCCTGCAGGGAAAAGCCTTAATCCTTGGGAATTCATTGTAGTAACCAACAAAGAAACCCAAGCAAAATTGGCTGGTTGCAAACCTTTTGGCAGCGCCTTTGTGGCAGAAGCTCCCCTTTCGATTGTCGTCATTGCCGACACCAACAAAAGTGATGTGTGGATCGAAGATTGTTCCATTGTAGCCTTTAATATGCAACTTACTGCCGAAGACTTGGGCTTGGGTAGTTGCTGGGCACAAGTACGCCAACGCCAATCGTGCACCGAAGGTATCATGGCAGAAGACTACGTAAAAGAGTTGCTAAACATTCCAGACAACTATGCGGTTGAATGCATCATCAGCATCGGCTACAAAGGCATGGAACGCAAGCCATTTAACGAAGACAAATTACAATTTGACAAAATTCACCACGAACAATTTTAAGGTTTGAAAAAAGTTGTTGTCATAGGGACTGGCAAGGTTGCGACCCATTTAACTAAAGCCCTTGTAAATGCGGATTGCCAAGTTGTGCAAATTGTAGGTAGAAGCTACGATTCGATCAAGCGCATGCAGCAAGAGATGGGTATTGTACTTCCTTTTACATGGGATAAAAACCAAGTGCAACAGGATGCAGACTTGTACATTTGTAGTGTCAAGGACGATGCTATTCAGGACGCATTAACAGGTATCCAGATTCCTCCACATGCACTACTTGTACATACGTCGGGCAGTGTTCATAGCCAGGTTTTAGCCCCCTACGCCACCCACTACGGGGTATTATACCCCATGCAAACTTTCTCGTATGGCAAAGAAGTGGATTTTAGCAAAGTTGCTTTATATATCGAAGCGAATAGCGACAAACAAGAACAAAGATTACTATCCTTCGCAAATAAATTATCCAGTAACATTAAGGTAGTTGACTCTGCCATGCGTGCCAAGGTACATTTAGCAGCTGTTTTTGCTTGCAATTTTACCAATCACCTATATGCTTTGGCAGAAAAGATTCTATCCGAGGTAAATCTACCTTTTTCAGATTTGCTTCCCTTGGTGGACGAAACCACCGAAAAGATTCATACGCTTTCGCCACGCAAAGCCCAAACAGGTCCTGCTATTCGAGGCGATAAACAAATTATCGAAAAGCAACTTGCCGCGCTAAACGGACGAGAAAAAGACATTTATCAACTTCTCACAGAAAGTATTCAAGATGACAAATTTTAAAGAAGACATCAGTCACATTCGTGCCTTTATTTTTGACATTGACGGCGTTCTTTCTACTCAATCTGTTGCATTATCGAGTTCGGGAACACCTCTTAGGACCGCCAATCTGCGCGATGGTTTTGCTTTGCAATTGGCTGTTAAAATGGGCTATCACATCGCCATTATCAGCGGAGCACACGATCAAAGCCTACGCGTACGATTCGAATCGTTAGGCATTACAGACATTTATCTACAAGCAGCTCAAAAAACAGAAGCCTATCAGCATTTTATCCATAAATACGGTTTAAACAGTGCGGATATTCTTTATATGGGCGACGATATTCCAGACATACCCGTTATGAAATTGGTAGGAACTCCCACCTGCCCTGCCGATGCTGCCGTAGAAGTAAAAGACCTTGCCAAATATATTTCCTTATACAATGGCGGATGCGGATGCGCACGCGATGTTATCGAACAAGTACTCAAGGCACAAAACAAATGGTTAATCAATAATTCGTCGTATTCATGGTAACACTTAAAAATTGGCTTCAACTAATTCGTTGGAAAAATCTACTTTTCTTAGCCTATATCGTAACTGCCATTTTTTATGGTGTTGTTATGCCCTATTTGTCGCAATATAACCTGAGGTTAGAAAACGACATCATCCTATACCTATTGTTAATGGCTTCTACCGTATTTATTGCAGCAGGAGGATACATCATAAACGATTATTTTGATACTAAGATTGATGAAATCAACCGCCCTACACGCGTTATTGTTGGCCATTCCGTAACACGTGCACAAGCTGCCACTGCCTTTCAAATCTTATTGGGATTAGGCGTTGCATGTGGCTTAGGAATAGCCCTACTACTTAAAGAAATTACCATTGGGCTGGTTTATATCGTTATATCGGGTATTCTTTGGTTTTACTCATCAAGCTACAAACGCCAACTGCTTGTTGGTAATCTCATGATTGCTTTGTGTGGATTTCTAACACCTTTTATGATTGGTTATGTAGTCAACACCCAACTAATCAATACGTATAACCCATTCATTTACCAAACATCCATTATGGCAGACATCTACCTATGGACGACTGGATTTGGGGTATTCTCGTTTCTATTTACGTTGCTAAGAGAGATTGTCAAGGACATTGACGACATAGAAGGCGATCGCGAAATGGAATGCCGTACGCTTCCTATCGTATGGGGCATTGGCACAGCTAAAACCGTCTTGGTAATCCTATCTATCGTCATCCTGCTTTTAACGGGTTATGTTGCATTCCGTTTGATTCCTTTTACTACCGACACCCTTACTTGGAAATACTTTGTATTCGGCATTGCTATTCCCATGCTGATTCTTATTTTCTGGATTGGCAAAGCAGAAAAACGTAGCCAATGGAAACAAATTAGCCAATTTATTAAGTTCATCATGCTCATTGGTTGTTCTTACGCCCTTATCGTTGGCTATTTATTTTACCTTAATGGATTAACAGCATGATTTTGTCTGATAGACTCAAACCATATCAAGTGGTATTAGTATCTCAATCGCCTCGAAGAAGAGAACTCTTAAAAGGCCTAGAGATAGACTTTACTGCTACATCGGTCGATGCCGACGAAAGTTACCCATCCCATTTACAGGGAGAGCAAGTACCTTGTTACATTACCCAAGCAAAAGCAGATGCCTACAAAGCCTTGTTGAAAGAAAATACACTTGCCATTACTGCCGATACAGTTGTAAGTATCAACGGACAGATTTTGGGCAAGCCTGCAGACAAAGCCGAGGCAATGGCTATGTTACGCACTTTATCGGGCAACAAACACGAGGTAATTACTGCCGTATGCATCTTTACAAAAAATACGGAGCGGTTATTCTACGCTGTAAGCGAGGTTTATTTTAAACCACTAACCAATCAAGAAATTGAACATTACATAGATACCTACCAACCCTTTGACAAAGCAGGATCATACGGTGTGCAAGAATGGATTGGCTACATAGGAATCGAAAAAATTGTAGGTTCTTACTACAATGTCATGGGACTACCCATTCAACGATTGTACCAAGAATTAACGCTGTTTTTAGACGATGAGAATAACTAATTTATGCCTAATCATTGGGATAGCAATAAGCTTATTGGCTTGTCAAACTACCGAGCAGAATCCCCCAAAACCGACAGAAACCCAAGTGGTCATGGTAGGTAACGACCGCGACAAACACGGTTGCAAAGCATCGGCAGGCTACATTTGGAGCGAACTGAAAGGAGAATGTGTGCGCATTTGGGAGGTAGGAAGCAAATTGATGTATACCCAAGCAAATCACCCTAACGAGGTAACCACATTTATTGTATTTAGCACAGACAGCACCCAATTAGAAACATTTGGATCCAACCCACAAATTTGGACTCGAACCAAAGGTACAGCATCATGGACTTCGGCCGATAAAAAGCAAATCTTAGAACACACCCAACAAGGTTGGATATTGAAATAAAAGAATTTAAGCATACTATTGTATAAATAAAAACTGCGTTGTATATTTGCAACGCATTTGGGGGTTTAGCTCATCTGGCTAGAGCGCGACACTGGCAGTGTCGAGGTGACCGGTTCGAGTCCGGTAATCTCCACAAAAAAAGCATCGGCAAACGCTGATGCAATTTTTTTTTGTGGAGATTATATCCGTTTTCTATTACGTGCCTACGGCACGACGCCCAGAAGGGCGTTTGTTACCTTCGGTAACGCATAAAAGCATCGGCAAACGCCGATGCAATTTTTTTTTGTGGAGATTAATCTTAAAGATAAACCTCCCATATCATGTAGTTGAATAAAAAGATGTAGTTCAAGGCTTGCGAGCCTGAAAAACCGGAGTTTACTGTAAATTCTGCGAGTTAGTGAGAGCAGAGTTAAGTTTACTTAAACTATGCCGAACGTGAGCAGAATCGCCGTCAGGCAATGAGGATTTTGAAGGCAAGCGTAACGCAGAAATACACTTTTTATTCAGCGACATGGCTTATTACAAATACATCATCGCCTTACCAATCTGGTTGGCTCTCTCCTCTCCTACCAAAGTAGCAGCGATAGCCAAAGCAAAATCTAACGATACGCCAGGACCTTTTCCAGTAATAACATTACCATCTTGCACTACTTTTTGATCGGCTTGTAGCAATGCGCCACCCAAACCACCTTCACATCCAGGGTAGCAAATGGCTTTTTTACCTTCTAAAATTTTCAAACCACCCAACACCATGGGTGCAGCGCAAATAGCAGCAAGTGGCAATCCTTTAGCATGATGTTGCTGCAACAAAGCACACAAACCGCTATGAGCTGCTAAATTTGTCGTACCAGGCATACCACCAGGTAAAATTAAGTAACCTTCGGTAGGTTCTACTTCGGAGAACAAGATATCGGTTACGATGGTAACGCCATGGGCAGATGTTACGTGCAAAGTATCGTAAATAGAAACGGTTTTAACATCTACGCCCGCGCGGCGCAATACATCTACTACGCTCAACGCTTCGATATCTTCAAAGCCATTGGCAAAAAATACGTAATGTTTCATATAACTTGTTGATTTATTTAGTTGTTTAGTTCGCTTCGCTCATGAAGTTTAGTGCGAGGTGAATGCAGAAACCATGTTTACATGGGTTATGCTGAACCGATGCCTAAAATCATGTAATAAGTTGCTCACGTTAGCTTCGCTCATGTTGCTCACGTTCGGCAAAACCAAGTAAACTTGTTTTTGCTCTCACTTAATCGCAACTGTCGGCATAATCAATGTAAACATTGCTTCTGCTCTCGCTTAATCGCAACTTTAGTTGTTTAAGCGTTTAACGTATTTACCGATAAAGGGTAAGGTGGATAACGGCAAGTCTGTGCGTACCATATATACCAAAAATACCATCAACAAACCTATTTTTATAAGGTAATTTGCCCAAATAAACGGAGTCTCTACCCAATAATTGATGCCCATGAGTATCAATGTTAGCAACAAATATTTGGCAAATTTAACCAAATCGTAAGGCAAAGGCATGTATTTACATCCCAACAAATACGATATAAGCATCATGGTAAAGAATGCGCCAAAAGAGGCAAAACCCGCCCCTATCAAACCGTATCGAGGAACCAAAAACCAAAGTAAAGACACATTGATTACCAAGCCTATCGAGGATATAATAAAGCCATAATAGGTTTTATCGGTAAGTTTATACCATATCGATAAATTAGAGTAAATGCCCTGGAATAAATAGGAGAACAAGACAATTGGCACAATGATCAACCCACTCCAATAGCTTTCGTGAATGAGGAGTTTTATCACATCGATAAACAAAATCATGCCTAAACAGATCAATAGCGATGTAATAACGTAGTATTTCATGGTATCGGCATACATTTGCTCTTTACCTGCCGACCTACTTTTATCAAAAACAAAGGGCTCGTAGGCATAACGAAACGCTTGCGAGAACATCATCATCACCATCGCCACTTTAAAACATGCACCATAAATACCTAATTGCCCTACAGCGACTTCTTTGCTTTCGTATAGGTATGGAAACAAAATTTTATCGATTGTTTGATTCATAATTCCTACCACCCCCAACATCAAAAGCGGAAGCGAATAGTACATCATACGTTTAAGCAAGGTCCATTTGAACGCGTATTTCCCTTGAAATACATAGGGCAACAACACCAACGTTACGATTAAGGTCGAAATTAGATTCGCCACAAAGATATACCCTACTTGATAATCGGGTCGATAAAACCAATCGATAAGCGATGGAGCCTCGCGCCACAAATAGGGACATAACAACAAGAAAAACAAATTCATGCCAATGTTGGCAAAAATCATCACAAACTTGATAATCGCAAATCTGATGGGTTGTTTTTTGTAGCGTAAATAGGCAAATGGAATGCAGTCAAACGCATCCATGGCAGTAATTAACACCATCATGCCTACAAATTCGGGATAGTGTTCGTAGCCCAAAGCTTGCGCTATAGGTTGGATAAATACGGTACAAAGCACCACAAACACCAGCGAAGTAGCAAACAAACTGGTAAGCGCCGTTTTATATACGGTATTGGCATCTTCTTTTTCGTCGCTCATAAAGCGAAACATACCTGTTTCCATGCCATAGGTCAATATCACCATCATCAACGCCGTCCAGGCATATAAGTTGGTCACAATGCCATAATCGGCAGACGATGATAACACGTAGGTATATAAAGGAACCAGACACCAATTCAGAAAACGCCCTACAATACTGCTGATTCCGTAAATAGCTGTATCTTTGAATAATCCTTTTATAGCCGACATAGGTTAAAACAGAGCATTATCGTAACCAGTAGCAAATCGAGAACGTTTTAAATGCTGATAAGCTAAATCGGTTACTTCTCGTCCCCTTGGGGTACGACGTATAAATCCTTCTTTTATTAAATAGGGTTCGTAAACATCCTCTACCGTGCCAGCATCTTCGCCCAAAGCGGTGGCAATGGTTGTCAATCCAACAGGGCCGCCACCAAATTTATCAATGATGGTGGTTAAAATTTTGTTGTCGATTTCGTCTAAACCAAACGAGTCGATGTTTAGAGCCTCTAATCCGTAGCAAGCAATATCTTTATCAATAACGCCATCTGCTTTAACTTGCGCAAAATCGCGCACCCGACGAAGCAAAGCATTCGCAATACGCGGCGTTCCACGGCTTCTGCGAGCAATCTCTACCGCCGCATCCTCGTAGATGGGGGTATCTAAAATGGTTGCAGAGCGTTTGACAATAGAGGTAAGAATAGCGCTATCGTAATATTCAAAATGACTATTGATGCCAAAACGAGCACGCAAAGGACTGGTCAACAAGCCACTGCGTGTTGTAGCGCCAATTAACGTAAACGGATTTAAATCAATTTGAATGGAACGAGCACTGGGACCTTTATCGATCATAATATCGATGCGATAATCTTCCATAGCAGAATACAAATACTCTTCTACTACAGGACTTAATCGATGAATTTCGTCGATAAAAAGCACATCGTTGGGCTCTAAACTGGTTAAAAGCCCTGCCAAATCGCCTGGTTTATCGAGTACAGGACCCGATGTAATCTTAAAACCAACCCCCAACTCATTGGCAATAATGTTAGAAAGCGTGGTTTTACCCAGCCCCGGAGGTCCATGGAGCAAAACATGGTCCAGCGCCTCGCCACGCATGCGGGCTGCCTGTACAAAAATTTTTAAATTTTCGACAATGGCATTCTGTCCTTTAAAATCAGAAAAAGTAAGCGGACGCAACACATTTTCGTATTCGTTTTCGCGTTCGCCCCTGCTTTTTCGTATATCAAAATTAGTATCCATCATGCGGTTAATTCTCTGAATAATGTTTCCAATTGTTCGCCTGTCATGCCGTCTATGGCTCTATCTGCCACCAACTCTCCTTTGCGCAACACCATAAAACGGTCGCAAATGGCGGTTACCTCTTGCATGATATGCGTACTAAATAAAACCGTTCTGTCTTTTCCAAAGTCTTGTATTAAGTTTCTAATTTCGACCAATTGATTGGGGTCTAATCCGGTGGTAGGTTCGTCCAAAATCAACACTTGGGGATCATGAATCAATGCCTGAGCCAACCCTACACGCTGACGGTATCCTTTGGAAAGTTGTCCTATTTTCTTATGGCATTCACTGGTTAATCCTGTACGCTCTATCATTTCGTCCACTTTATCAGCAATATGCTGCTTTAAACCATACATACGAGCAGTAAACTGCAACGACTCACGTACGTACATATCCAAATAAAGCGGATTGTGCTCGGGCAAATACCCTATCATGCGTTGCACGGTAAGGGCATCTTGCTTTACATCTACTCCATTCACCAACACTTGTCCGTTATCGGCTTGCAAATAGCCTGTAATAATTTTCATGGTGGTCGATTTTCCTGCACCATTGGGGCCTAAAAATCCCACAATTTGTCCTTTTTCGATGGTAAAGGAAAGTTCTTTGAGCACCTGCTGCGCTCCATAGCGTTTGGATAACTTATCGATTTGTAAACTCACGGATGTTTTATTAAGAAACTATCAATACAAATTATCGGGTAAAGATAATCAAAATACCCATAAACTAGGACATAAAGCATTCAAAATTTACAACAAGATGGTTTGAAGATGTCATTTAAATAGATTTATTAAGAATTTATCACTATTTTTGCCGTACTAATTTTTTGATTTATGGCAAAAACAGAAATCTCTACCTTGGGCGAATTTGGCTTAATCAAGCATTTGGC
The DNA here is from genome assembly GCA_937911935.1 of uncultured Bacteroidales bacterium. Taxonomy (GTDB): domain Bacteria; phylum Bacteroidota; class Bacteroidia; order Bacteroidales; family Paludibacteraceae; genus Enterocola. The sequence continues at coordinate 20,300 of CALDQH010000031.1, forward strand.
AAAACACATCAAACTCGAAAATCCATCGTCCGAAAAAGGCATCGGCGACGACGCTGCTGTTTTAAACTATACCGATTCTAACAAAAGAGCGTTAGTTACTACCGATTTATTATTAGAAGGTATCCACTTTGACCTTACTTATGTTCCACTCAAACATTTGGGTTACAAAGCAGCCATGGTTAATATATCGGATATTTTTGCCATGAATGGCACACCCAAACAAATAACGGTATCCATTGGATTAGACAAACGTTTTGGCGTAGAAGACATTGAGGAACTATATGCCGGTATTTTATTGGCATGCAGTCGTCACCACGTGGATGTAATAGGTGGCGATACCACCAGTTCGCTAACAGGGCTATGCATCAGCATCACCTGCATTGGCGAAGGCGAAGTTGGCAAAATTGCCTATCGCAGCGGTGCTAAGCCCAACGATTTAATCTGCGTATCGGGCAATTTAGGAGCCGCCTACATGGGCTTGCAATTGTTAGAACGCGAAAAGAACCTGTTTCAAAACGACAAAAGTTTGCAGGGCGTACAACCCGATTTTGCAGGAAAAGAATACATTCTACAACGCCAATTAAAACCCGAAGCGCGTGGCGACATCATTAAATCACTATCAGAAGCAGGCATTGTCCCTACTTCGATGATGGATATTTCGGATGGCTTATCGTCCGAACTATTCCATATATGCGATCAGAGTGGCGTAGGTTGCAATATCTACGAGGATAAAATTCCGATCGATTACGAAACCGCCAGCATGGCAGAAGAATTCAACATGAATTTGGTTACAGCTGCCCTAAATGGTGGCGAGGATTACGAGTTACTCTTT
>CALDQH010000032.1 GCA_937911935.1 uncultured Bacteroidales bacterium
CCTCCTTCATACCAATCTTTACGTTATAGCCAACGACCTTACCTTTATCATTTGTTTCGATAGAATAAATAGGTGTTTTAACTTTAAAATCTTCATATTGGAGTTGCAATGCAGCAATATTTTTGTCAATAGAACGAGTACATACCATTTTAATAAGTTCCTTACGATCATACTTGCCTTTTATCGTTGATTTTTCATCAAACTCATATTCGTGTGCAACATATTTGAGTTTAAACGATGTGGTATCCTCTAAAAAACGAGTGATTTTTTCTTCATCAGGAACACCTGTATAATAATTTTCGTAGAAAACAGCTGCTATAGAGTCATTCCATTGTAATTGATACAAATAAGAGTGGGTTTTGACTGTAAAACCAGTAAAGGCATCTGCAACTACATTGGTAAGCCCTGACATCGAATTACCTAAATTTCCCATTCCTAATCCACCTAAAATTCCACCAACAATTGACATCGCCTTTTTAGCAGCAGCAGCCCTTTCCTCCGCCGTTACGTATGTAATATCGTTAACAAGCAAATAAGTATTACTAATAAGTTCTTCGCCCATGTCAGATAGCATAGCCTTACCGCGAGCTGTTTGCTCTGCCAACGCTACGTCCATATCTGTTGCATTATATTGGCCACGCTCAGCCACAAGCGACATATCAAATGTTGACGTATGCAACGAATCTCCTTTTAAATTAAACCACTTACTCACCATGTACTTTCCGCATTCTGCATTATTCAACAGTTCCTCAATCTTATCAGCATTCTTTTGGATTTCTTTCTTTGATAGAATTTTCCCATGTTTTGCTTTATACAAACCATACTTCTTTCTTACTACTCCACTAATCGTGCTATTATCTATGGTGTTAAAATAAATACTATGGTCATCATATTTATCTGGTGTTGGCATTACGATAAAAGCATCAAAAATGTCATTACCAAACTCATCCTCTGGGTGAAAAACCAGGATAGTGGCCAATGCATTTCTATCGTATTCTTTTAACTCCCCTGTCGTTTCTTGTGCAATCATGGGCAAACATAGTAGCCATGCACAAATTATTACCTCTATTCTTTTCATCTTCTATCAATTTACTAACCATGTTATTGTATTACTTATAGGTTGCTGTCCCTCTCCGTAAGCAACACCAACCGCTTGCCAGGCATTTATTCGCTGTTTTTCTATATCTACAGCATCATCGTGTTTTTTCATTTCGAAATTCCATTCGTCCTGCCAATCTTTCAGCACTTTATTTTTAATCTCTTGAAAAAGTTCAGCTGCTTCTTTGTAGCAAGATGCATCAGGATAAATTTGGCTTAAATATTGAGCTGCCTGCATCGCTCCTTCAGATGTCTGGTTTGACATCCATGTTGTCTTTGCTAAAGCCAAATTTTCTGCACAAAGCTGATCAATGTACTGCTGGTAAATGTTAGTTGCCAACGACAATACATCACTGTATTTATCGCAAATAGAGGGAATACACGATAGCACAAATAACGCCTCTTCGTATTGTTTCATTTTTGCCAATGAAGTAGCTTTGATTAGGTAATTATCTACTTCAGCATTATAATAAGCAACAATGCGTTCTTTCCCTTGCTTTACAAATGCAGCCAGCTCCTTTTGATTGGGACGAACACGCTTAATTGCATCCATATATGCTTTGTCCTCATTATTGCCAACTCCTTTGGTTGTAAACGAACAAGTCGAAAAAATTTTCTTTTCAAGGTTATCTACTATGTATAAAGTATATTCTAAGTTTTGTGCTATCTGCTTGGGGGGACCTGGGAGTATATCTTTTGTCAAAGGAGTTGCTATCACAGCCACTACAAAACGCTCCATATAGTTAACAGATGTAATCCCACAAGAAGATAGTACACCATTTATTCGATTGGTTAAATGCACTCGGGCAGTTTGTGGGAATGGTTCAGGAATATCCTCAACCACCACTGCCAAAGGAATTCTATCTATTCTATTATCTTGAGCATATAGCACAAATGCAAACAATGCCATACAGCATGAAAGTATGATTCTCTTCATATTAAATCCTCCTATATTACTTGTCACCAATAATTAAAACCGCTTTCCCAAGTCCTTTATTTACCAACTTAACGGGAATTAAATAAGGTTCTGCTTGTAATACTTTGCGTAGTTCTCTTGCAAAACGATTAGTATCCATTGCTCTTCCTTTAATGTCGTATAATGGAATGCGAACTTGCTCAAATACAGCATAATTTTCACTTCCATCCACAAAACTATATCGTCCTTCCTGCGTATTATCTGCCAACCAATTATCAATAATCTCTATCAATTCTACGCCTTCAAATTCGGTCTCAAGATCATAACCTTTTTCGTTCTCAAATACCTTTATTTCCAAAGAGACCTCACGACCAATTTCTTGCAATTCATCAAAGTAGGATTGCAAGCGATTGTTAAAATTATCTATATGAGATAACACAGCCTCTTCCAATAAAACAGGTGTTGCAGCAGAAAACGAAGGTTGACTAACACCCGCTGCGCTACCAAGGCTTTTATTGGTATAAGAGTCCTTACCTTCCATTATAAAACTTAAAGTTCTTTTGGGACCCTGTGTTTGGATGTCCCATGTTAACTCAATGATAATATCTGCCTTTGCTGTTCGACGAATCTTTTCATAAGGCGTTTCTTGAATAGATGAACCAGAATTTTTACTGACCATCATATTGTCTTCTGCAACACTTTGGTTGATACTTTTTACGGTCGATTCCAAATCTTTTAGAGGAAAACCTCTCTCTGCCATCATATCATTGATTTTTGCAATGACCAATTTGAGATCCATGTCATTTTGAAAAGCTTGGACATAATTAGGAACAATGATTGTAGTTCCTTGATTATCAATCTCCTCTACATAACCATTCTGATTACACCAAATATCACTGGGCACCACCATTATAATGGGCTTTTTCGCCTGCGACATTGCTGATAATGCCACTAATACATAGGACAGGAGCAACAAAATTCTTTTCATAATAATTATTGTTTTAAGATGTTATCTTCTATTAGTTTAGCTTTAAGTTTTGAACGAAATACACATACTGTTGTTTGGCACAGAGCTTGAGAGTTTGTTCGATAATATTTTGTTGAAAAATCCCTTTTTTCTTTTGGACTACAATACTGTAGATATTCACCTCCATCTCTAAAAAACTTATCAAAATATTCGGTATACTTCGTTTTTGCATTTACTTCTAACAACAAAGGACGTAAATTAGATTGACCACTTGAAGCAGCATCTGCACCATTAAATACAACATCATAAACCGCTTGTTTTTTAGCTTGAACATAGGCGTCCGCTTCATTTCTTGCTCTTCCCCATGAACGCAACGTGTATGAACCATCTAATTCAGAACCAATTACTTTTGATTTGTAATCGTAATAAGCCTCAGATTGATGTGGACCACAACCCACATAGATAATTGTTACTGCTAATAAGAAAAAGAAACGTATTGCTTTCATTTTATATCAAATTTAAAAACCATGACTTAATTTTCTAATCACACCTGCCGCCTCTAATGTTTTGCGCAAATCATCTTTCGCAACAGAGACGATTACACCTACTTTATATTCTTTACCGACTTTGATGATTTCCTGTGTCCCCTCCATGTAGGTAGCAAAACGCATATACTCACCACCGTCTTTAAAGAACAAATCAAAATAATCTTGATGTTCAAACTCACCACCTGCTTGTTTTACAAAAGGACGTTGCGCCACACAACCTCCTTTGCTTGTAAATCCCTTGAAGATAATGCCGTGAACCGCATTCTTTTTGGATTGTTCTATTGCCACATTACTCTTCTTTGAGTAGGTCCACACTTTTACTAGGTAACTACCTTGCGAGGCATTAGCTACGCATTCTAATTCGTAACGAAATTGCTTGGTATCCTTGTTAGCTTTGCTTTTAGAACCTGCAAACACAGCCAACGATAAACAAAACAACATTGTAATTGTAAAAATCTTTCTCATACATTATTTATTTAAATCAAATATTATTCCTTCGAATAAAACTTATATTCAATGCTTTATAATACATATAACTACTTCTAGTATAGACATAAAAAAAAGCGGGACTCCATTGTTGCAGTTCCGCTTCTCAAGGCTCTCGCATTGCCCGTAAATCAAGAACTAGCAACACGAAGCCCACGCCGTATGTAAAAGGTATAGATACACCACACCCATAAATACATACCCGTAGGACATCTTTTGTTGCCTTGTAGATGATTTACGATTAGAATTTGCGAGATTCTGAGAAACAACTACAAAACGTCGAAAGACGCCTAATTATAAAAAAAAGCCCACCCTTTCTATGCTCCCATAGTCACGACGTAGGCTTGTTACAAAATTATTACAAATTTTTAACTTTGCAAATCTATTTTAAGTAAATATTACAATTTCATCTTTATTACCTCCAACTCATACCAATATCCCAATGTACTGCATATTTTGGTACGGTTTTTTGCGGAGGCAGATCAAACTCTTTTAATATTAAATTATATGCCTCTGGAAAGTCTTCCAACCATTTACCAACAGCAACTTCGTACGTATCGCTTTGAATGTTGTAAAATATTCTACCTCTTGGTTTATCTTGATAAGCACCTATGAACGGACCCTTACCTTGCTTTTCGTAACGTTGCTTGTAAAATTCTTTCTTCCACACATCTTCGTGCATTTCAGAACAAGTTATTCTCCCATCAGAAGCATTAGCCTTAGTATAATCGCTAATTCTATGAGATACTACACCAAATAATGTCTTATTCGCTTTATTATACCAAAATATTCCTACTTTTGGCTCCTTATCTTTTCCTCTGTTAGAAGCCATTAAATCCATAACAGACTTATACTCATCCTCTGTAAAACTCTCAATCGAAAACCCTTTTTCGGATAATTTTCGGCTCGATTCATTCACATTTATAGAAGCAATAACCAATACCTCATCGTTAAAAACATAATTTAAATACTCGTTATGAGAAATTTTTCGTTGCCAAACACCTTTAAATTCTCCTTCTAATCCTATTGGATTGCCTATGCCTGTTTCAGGATGTAGCATGGCATCTTTTATTATTTCCTTGATACGTGCCGATAAATCAGGTGAATTTAACTTAATAGCATTATAGGTTGCTAATGCTTTTGCAGAAAATTGTAATTTCATAAATCGTCTATATCAATGGTTATTAAATCATTACGGCTAATAGCTTCTAGACCCTCTTTTGCGTTAATATAATCACTAGAAGAAAGCAAACGCTCTGTCTCCTTAATAGCATTGTATTCTTCTAACGATATTAAGACAGCAGCTGTATTACCCCTATTAATAACTAGCGCATCATGATTCATTATGACAGATTCAATGTATTGTTTTACATTGGCTCTAAAATCTGTGATATTTGTTACATCCATATTATTTATTTTTAATCTGCTACAAAGATATGTACATAATTCTGTACAAACAAATAAATTTTATGTTTGCTACATTTCGTTTCTTTACTTCACATCGGTCAAGCATGAATATAATAATTCCAGACCCTTTTGCAAGGGCCTGGAATTATTATAAGGAGGAGGGATTGCATATTATTACAGGCGTTGCGGTCGCAAGCGACCTTAACACCTGCCTATTATTTTGTTTAACCCCTACGGGGTGATTTCGACTTCTGACTTTTAAACTCCTTGTGTTTACCGCTAAAAAGGGTGTATTTGCGAAAATCGCAAGGCAAACTGCCGTTAATAAGATGAATCTTGGCATCGGGTTTTAAACCTACTTTATCAAAAGCGTCGATGTTCGAACTAATTATCCATGCTGTTGAACCTGCAAATTTATGTTTTAAGGTAGATCCAATCATGCTGTAAAGTGCATTAACATCGTCGCGGTTTAAGCGTTCGCCGTAAGGGGGATTGGTTACCATAAGTAATGGTTTGCTCTGCTCGGGCACTTCCTCAAACGAACATGCTGTAAACTGAATGTACTTGCTTAGACCTGCATTTTTTGCATTGGCTTCGGCAACCGCTAATGCCTTGCGCGAAATATCTGAAGCATAAATCGTATGTTTAAATTCACGTTCGTGGCTATCGTCGTTGTATATGGCATCGAACAAGTCGGCATCAAAATCTTTCCAGTTTTCGAAAGCAAACGACGAGCGGAATATACCTGGAGGTATGTTAAGTGCGATAAGAGCTGCTTCGATGGCAATGGTACCCGAACCGCACATGGGGTCCATAAAATCAGACTGACCTTTCCAACCTGCCAAAAGTAGCATACCAGCAGCTAACACCTCGTTAATAGGAGCCTCGGTTTGCGCCACACGATACCCACGTTTAAACAAGGGTTCGCCCGAACTATCAAGCGACAAAGTACAAGTGGTATCTGATATGTGTAAGTTTAGGTAAATATCGGGCTTGGTAACGCTAATAGAAGGACGCTTGCCGTATTTTTCATTAAAATAATCGACTATGGCATCCTTTACCTTGTAGGTAGCAAAGCGCGAGTTGGTAATCACGGGCGAATACAAGGTTGTTTCAATTAAAAATGTTTGAGTAACATCCATGTAAGCATCCCAATGCATCGCTTTGACATGGCTATACAATTCGTCGGTACTACTTGCCTTAAAGGTGGCAATGGGGCGCAAAATGCGCAAGGCAGTACGGCTATGTACGTTGGCTTTGTAGAGGGTTTCTAACGTTCCCTCGAACGTAACAGCACGACGAGCGGTTGTTATGTTTTGGGCACCTATTTGTTTTAATTCGTTGGCTAAAACTTCTTCTAAACCTTGCAAGGTTTTGGCTACAAATGTTTCCATGTGTTTAATCGATAGCGGGTTCTTTGCGACGTTCGGCAATTATCATAAGGGCTTGCTCTTTGATAGCTGGAGGCAAGGGAACATGGCGAAGTTGCAGGCTTTTTAGCCAATCTACCAGTTCGTTTTCGCGAAGCGTAAAGAACACCTCTTCGAACATTTCAATTTCTTCGCTGGTGTACGATTCTGCGTCGCGGTCTTTAAATTCGTCCAATTCCTCGTCGGCAAAGTAGATGATTTTGGTATTGGATGCCAAAAGGCTCTCGTTTTCGCACACCTCGTGGGCACCACAACAACCTTCGGGACGTTCGTACTCATCATCTTCCCCCGCGGCTGATTCGGTGATTTGGTGATTGGGTGAGTCGGATTCGGTCGCCGAGTCTGTCGAAGGGTCCAAATTTGGCTGAGCACCCAATTTTTCTTGTTTTTTAGGACGCGCGTATTTATTTAAAAGGGCAATTACCACACCCAATAAAATAAATGCTACAAGCAATATAATTTGTTTCATATTTGCAGAAATTCTCTATAACACCGCAAAATTACTCAAATCTGTGCAATGTGCAATCATCCAGTAATTGAATAACACATTTTTTTGCAAAATAAAAAAATCTCCTTACCTTTGCCACGCAGTTACGAAGAAAACATCTTATTCCAACCCACACCTATTTGTGTAAAAGGCATAGGTGTTTTGTTCGTATCATTGGTGATTTTCATCAATGATTTTTTATTTATCAACCCTATCTTAATCTTATCATGAAGAAAAAATTGTTGACTTCATTGGCGGCATTACTACTCTTTTTGCCGTTTGCAGAGGCCTCCTCGTCGAGGTTAAGCCTCCTCCACGTAAAAAACACGCACACCCTTGGTCTATCTGCAGGCACAGGCTTGGGCGATACGTTTCACGTTGGTTTTTCTTACCAATACTATTTTCACAGAAGGTGGTCGGTAGTTGGATTTTTGGATTACGAACGAGGTATTTTCGAAAAGTCTGGGTTTTGGAGCACTAATTTTATGCCCGGAATCGAGGCTGCTATTTGGCAACCAGCTAATTGGTTATACATACACGCCACCGCAGCTGCTATTGTTGGATTGGACCACTGGCAAAACCAAGACATGGCACTTAGTAGCCAAGGACCCAGCGTAGGATTGGGCATCGGACTTAATTTTGAGTTCTATGCCCTGCCGCAATTATCCTTTACATTAGCAGCCCGACAGGATTGGAAATACAGTTTTCTCTCTACTGGAGGCACCAACTATTTCAGCCCCAAATTCAGTGCTGGAATTCGATACAACATTCAATAACTCATCTATAATTTATTGCTTATGAAAAAAACGATTACACTGTGCATGGTGCTACTTGCATTATGTACAAGGGCTTTTGCCACCGATTATTTAACCGAGGATAATGGATACCTGCTTCATTATTTTCAACAAAGTGGTCTCCCATCGGAGGTTTACTTAAACTGCGAAAAGGACATCATTACTGGTAATTCTTCGCAAGATTTAACCTTTACTTTTGGCGGAAACTTGTCTTGGTATAACCTTCGCGCACGCTTTTTGTCTTGCTGGTACATGTTCAGTTTTGGCAAGTTTGATATCCATTACAAACTCTACTACAAAATGGCAGGCGAAAAACAATACAAATTGGCAACAGAGGGCAGCGAATTTTTTGTTGACGAACACATAAAAGAACACGAACCGCAGGAAATAAGCTACAAACGCACCATCGCCTACATGAATAAACCCTTTGAGTACACCATCAAATGGAGTTTTCCGCAAGGGATTAAAACAGGTGTTTATCATTTTAAAATAGAACTAAGTGTTAGTCCAAACGATGCGCAACCTACCACCGAATACACCGTTGGAAAACATTTTGAAAATGGCGCAACCAATATCTTTTGCAAATACGAAAGTGCTTATAAGTACATTACCAACGACGGAGGCATTGTACATTACATAGACAGCGAAACCAACCAAACAGGAGGTAAAGCAACTATCCATTACGTTAATAGCAATCGCTCGGTTATTTATGGAAACGCAGACAGAAATCCCATTAACAGCGAAGGCTATCGCTTGGTTTATAATCATCCCAATGCCGAATTTGTTTTAAATTTAGCATCGCAAAATACGCCTGCTGATACCATCATTAACAACATTCGATACGATGGATATACACATTTTATGTGTGGTATTGGCGAAAATTATCAACTTCCCTCTTTAAACGAAGTTTTAGCCGAATTCAAAAATTGCATCAACGACCAATCGCTGATGTACAGAACCGATTTACGCTACATTGATTACGTCAAATTAACGCAAAAGAGCATTTATGATTTTCTTAAAATTAAATTCAACAACAAGGAATACATAGATGGAGTAAACAACATTGATATAACGCCTTCCAACTACGGCATTTTTCGTTATAAAAGTGCCTTGCCACAATCCATTAACGAACAGGCAACCTTGTTTAACGAAAACACCATCAGCAAACTTTCTAATCACGAAAAACAAAGCGACAAATGGTTTAGTAGAATCTACCACGTAAGGGATTTGGATTTTGTTAAACTACCCAAAACTACCATCACAGGAAATATGGTGTTTAAAGTGTGGAACAAAATGCTTTATACCAACAAGAAAGTAACCGATATTACGACAGCATTGGGCTGCAGTTACTACGGACCAAGCAACGAACACATGCAACAATTTGGCTGCAACTACGAAAACTACCCCTATAATTACATGGGCGAGAACTGCATCATGTTCAAATTGTTGCCACAAGTAAATTTTCCGAAACTCAGCAACGAAGAAAAAAGTGACCAATACATTTGTGCCGATAATGATTCAAGTGCTGTAATTCACCTAAAAGGAAAGTCCATTCAATGCGAAAACACCTCTCCTACCCTATATAATCCGCTGTACTTATGGCAAGTGTCCGAAAATCTAACCTCCTGGCAAACCATAGACGATAGCAATACACACCGCATCCTAACGTTTGATGCCGAAAATTACCAAGGTATCGACAGCAAAGATATTTTGCTAAAACCATCTATCTTAAAAAAGAACAGACCTTTGTATTTTAGACAAATTTGCGTTTTAAAATCATTTGCATCGACCGAAGAAAGCAACTTATATAATTTTGCGATAACCACCAACAATACAACCAAATACTACATCAGTGTGGCTTCGGAAGATTATTATACTTACCGGGTAATGCCCCATATTTTAGACCAAAATTTTGCCTTTTTAGGCGAAGATTGGAAAAATAAAACCTACGTCTGCCAAAACGAAAAATTAGAAAACAGACTGGTTCAATTCTCGATAACCGAGGGTTACAACCTTAGCAAAGAGCAGGTGCAAGTGTTGGATAGGTACGTTCATTACAAAGTGTATGAAATAGATTCGTTAGGTGGTAAAAAATTAGTGTCCGATACCAACAAATACCTAATACCACAAGGTGTAGATAGTATTCAATTGGAATGTGCCATTTTAACGTGTAGCGATAGCATCGGAAAAGAAATTCAGGTGTATCAATACCCCATGGAATACATCCAACTACAAAACATTACCTCGTCGGCAGCCATTAGCAAACGAGATAGTTTACACCAAACCTTGTATCTTTCTTGTTTGCAAGGTTTATCGCCTACCCTAACACTAAACGAAAATAGCACGGGTAGTACCTTTTTGATTCGACGCATCGCTAACCTTCAAACACCTCATTTAATAGACCATCCTTGGGATATGCTCAACAGAGGAGCATGCTACGAGGTTTATGCCGAAAATGGTTGGAATTTTACGAGCGATACGGGGTTAGACTTAGACGATGCTACCCTATCTCAACTACGTGAATACGGCAAACAAAAACAGTGGCTGCAAAACGAAGAAAGAAAGCAAACAGCCATTAGCGACTCGATAAACGACAACACATGGAAAGAATTTTCGCAAAGCGATGGTATCTCTACCCTATTACCCTATCGAGAAGAAGTGCAAAACCCGATGTTCTGCTTGCAAGAGATTAATCAAAATGGATGTAAATCGGATAGCATTTTTGTTAAATTGGAATATGTAGTGCCCATTAGCGGTAATCAAATCAGTTTTAAAAACACCCAATCGGATACGGTTTTTGTGCCTTCGGGTGAGAGTAATCCATACATCATGGGATCTTATCCTGTAACTGGTGGATATGGTCCAGTAAACGAAACCAATGGTACCACTTATACCTACCAATGGATGAGAAAATCGTCTAACAACGAGTGGGAACCCATTGTTATTGGTACCAGATACTATGCTCAGGTAACAGACGATGGCAGCAAAACCATCAATTCGGGTACTAAATACATCTCATTGCCCGAAGAAACGCTAAAAGATATTCAAGAAAAATGGGAAATAGCACGTTTTGTTTACTCCAGAAAACACGGCGATGAAAATAGCCAATTGGTTAGTATTTCTAATAGTTTGTGGATGTTTAGTACCAAACGTTTAAACGAAGAGCACGTGCAAGTATATGAGGGCGATTGTCCCAAAGAAAAAATATCCGTTGTGGTGAACGAACCCGATGATCTCATTACCAAAAACACCCGATATTGTTGGAATGTTTCGGATAAAAACTTGATTTTAGCAACATCGAGCAGCAATTTCTCAAATACCGAAAACAAATGTACCATCAAAGATGCCAAAAAAGATTTTGTGGTTACAGTTTATCGATACGATATCAAAACAGGTATCAAGAGTAATGCGGTAGAAATTCCCGTAAACATATCTAAATTCAACAGTGGATTTAGCATTTTGTACAATAATTACGAATACGACATAGACGAAACTTTGGTGGTAAGCCCTGGTAGCAAGATTCAACTTCTTAACCAATCTGCCAATGCACAAGAAAACTTAAACGTATGGGTGTTGCAAGTGCAGGATAATTTATTGGGCGATGGCAAAGAAATAGACGGTTGTACCTCGCATGTAACGCATCCATCCTGCTATCTGTACAACATCGGACAAAACAAGATTAAACTGACAACTACCTCGCCAAAAGGATGTAAAGAAACCATCGTAGCCGAAAATCTATACGTTCAAGGGGTAAACAACAGGGCTATAAATTCTTATTTTGAAAATAACAGCATAGAATCGGATGATACCATGTGGGTACAAAACGTATGGCCAACTTGGTTAAACAGTCAAAATCAATATACGTTGAGCATCACAACCAACAAAACGGATTATCCCATTGCTTTGTTCAGCTTAACGGGTCAATGTATTCTGCCACTTTATCGCGCCGATGGCAACCAGCAATTGGAACTTTCGTGGTTGCCCCAAGGTACCTACTTGCTACACGTAGATAAACAAGTTTACAAACTCATTAAAAACTAAAAACATGAAACATACATTCTATTTTCTATTATTGATTAGCCTTATGGGCACCCTATCGTGCGAAAACCGCAACGATGTTTTTAAAGATGGTAATACGGCTCCCATTATTTTGTTGGCAGACAACGAAGCCATGGATAGGGCAAACGATACGTTGCAAATAGACTTGCGCTATGGCGAATCATGCGTATTGTACTACGAATACCACGACAATTACCTACCCAAAGATTCGTTGATTTTTGGAACGTTAATTTACGAAGGAAAACAAAACAGCATCACAGCACGTCGAATAGGGCATACCAACAAAATTTTGGTGGAGAATTTATCGCCCATCAATACCCTAACAGACACCATTACCAAAGCCACTATTTGCATTGGTTTGGAAGATTATTACCAAGCACAAGGAAGTGCTTGGATTCAAGTACGCGTACATGCTAACAAAGCACCTGTTCCGCAAATTGATATTGAAAAAAGGGGCGAAATGGAATACAGAATTTCGGCACAAAAAACCACCGATCCAGAAAACGACAACATTACAGCTTTTGAATATGTAATTGGTTCGCAGGCTGCTCAAGAGTTAATATTCAACGAAATAGGGTATGAAACCGAAAACTTTAATGTGTATGTACCCAACGCAAATCCAGGCAGAGCAGCAAAAGGTGGAACTTACATTGTGGCAACTCCTTTGCAAAGCGTAAACCATATTTTTCAGGAAACTGGTACATACAGCATAAGCGTACGTGCCAAAGATGGAATAGGGTTGTGGAGCAAATGGAAAACTAAGCAAATTGAAGTAGAAAATTAAGATTCTTTTGGCTCTTTTTCATAGCGCGAGTGGTTAAATGGTGATACGTTAATGTATCCTTTTTAACCACTCTTACAAAGCTCCTGCTTCGTACAAAAGAATAACCCGTTCGATGATTCTATCTTGCTCTTTTTGCGATATGTCGTAGTCGTCTTTTAAATTGGCACCAAACATTTTAGCAAATAATTGCCACCACCAAGCAACAAAACCGCCCCTAAATTGTTTGATTAAATCGTAAGAATTTTTTTCGCATTCCCTGTCGATAAGTTTAATCATCATTTTTCCTTGCGAAAGTGTAAAGGTTTTCATAATAGGCATGTACTCCTTTACTAATTGTTTTTCGTAAGCTTTTAGGTAACGTTTTTTTTCTTTTGGGTCGGATATGGTATCGCACATGGCATCGACACGACGGTATTCTTTACCTACAAATTTTACGTATGGATATACTTTTTTAACGTCGCGTACTGTTCGCCAATAAAATTTCTCCTTTTTTTTGGACGTAAATTTCAAAGGCGGAAAAACAGGCACTTCGTTTAATTCGGTAACAGGAATCATTTCGCCTTTATACCATTCGGTAGCCAACAAATATCCCTGAAGATTTTCGCTGTAATAAGGCACTGCTATGGCTATCTCGGCCATAAATGCAAGCCCTAACAATACTATGAAATACCGTTTATTCATGTGGCTATAATACAAAAGTAAAGTTATTTTTCCATTTCAAAACAGGAAATCATCTTTTTTAATCTTTCTTACAATTTAGTATGCGTTTATTGATCATACTTACTTTCGCTTGTATAGTAACCCAACTACATGCCATGCAATTTGGAAGAAATCCATGTCCTATTTCTATGGGTATGGGAAATAGCAGCACCTGTATTTTTTCGCCCTATTTGGGAGGTAATCCAGCATTGGTGGCACTCGAATCAAAAGCCAATGTACAAACGCATTGCCAAAACAAAGGATTCCTACCTCAATTGGGTACATACAACGTAGGCATGATTTACCCTTTTACATGGATGAATATGGGATTTGGTGGTTCTTTTCATGGTTTTGATGCTTACCACGAATTTTCGCTTAAATGGAATGTGGCAAAATTTTTTAAACCCTATGTTGCTTTTGCTATCGAAACAGAATACACCTGCCTATATGCATCTCCTAAACATGAATATACGCACAGTGGAGTAGTTAGTTTGGGAATGTTGGTATTTCCGATTGCTAAAATGCAGGTTGGATTTAGCATCTATAACCTTTCGTTTTCGCCTTTTACCATTCAAGAGAATCAATTCAGACTACCCGTTATTTTTAAATTAGGATTATCGTATCACATAGCCAAAAAAGTGCTACTCACAGCCGAAGTACAAAAATCGTTAGACCAACCTTTTGCTTTTTGTGTGGGATTAGATTATCAAATTATAAGGGCCATTGCCATTAGAGCAGGACTGTTTGCATGCCAAGAATTAACACCATCTATGGGCATAGGACTACTTTATAAAAATTTTCGCTTTGATATGAGCATGCAATATCATTTTTCGATGGGTTGCATATTAGCTGCAGGATTGATGTACCAATGGTAAAAAAATGCTTTATATGGATGCTTATGTATTTGTGCTCCCATACTGCATGGGGGACAGAACTTTCCGAAATTTTTATCGATTGGGTTACTTTATACGCACAAGAAAATCAAACATTGGCAGAAGAAATTTATCAAAATGCCATCGACCAATTGGAAAATCCCATTGATTTAAACCAAGTTAATAGAGAAGATTTAGAAAAATTTGCGTTTTTATCCGATTTTCAGATAGAAAATTTGTTGGAGTATAGACACGATTTTAAATTTTTTGCCACCAAATATGAACTTTGTTTAGTAGAGGGGTTCGACGAAAATACATTGGCGTTATTACTTCCTTTTGTTTGGGTAAAAGAAGACAACGAATGGGTAAATTTTTCGGCCAAACACCTATTTAAAAACATAAATTACAAAGCTGTTAGCCGATTTGACTACTTGTTTCAACCACAAAAAGGATATACCAATCAGCAATATTTAGGCAAGCCATGGGCAGGTTACTTACACTTTTGGCTAAAAAATTCTTTTTTATCGATAAGTAGTTTAGCAGAAAAGGATAGGGGAGAACCCTTTATCGGACCCTACAACAAAGGGTTCGATTTCTATTCGGGTCACATACAAGTTAAGAATATACATGCGCTTAAAACTTTCGTTGTGGGTGACTATAGGGCACAATTTGGACAAGGACTGATTATAGGCGGAAATTATACTTTTAGTGGATCTAATTTTAGCTCTTTTAGCAAACGAAACGATCACATAAGTGGTTATAAATCAACTGGAGAATCTCAATTTTTACGAGGTGCTGGATTGCATTTGTCTGCTAAAAATTGGCAGTTTAATTTGCTTTCTTCTATCAAATACATAGACAAAGCAGATGGTATTCATCGTACATGGCAACAATGGCAACAAAAAAAAGAGGGATATGCCTGGTGCATAGGTGCAAATATTTCGGCCCGATATACGCATTTTAAAGTAGGAACTACCTTTTTGTACGATGATTATACCCAATTGGCATTTGTAGGTTTAGACTATCGTACCTATTGGAAAAACATTCAATTTTCGGGCGAAATAGGCATCAATCATCAAGGAAAAATAGCTACCATTCATACAGTGCATGCTACGTTAAACAGTACATTTTCGTGGATTTTGCAACTGCGGTATTATGGAAAAGAATATAACAATGCATACGGATATAATAGCAATACAGATACCTCTTTTAAGCATGGCGAGGCTGGAATTATAAGCGGTATTCAATGGCAAATGTTTAAAGGAGCACAATTGAATGGTTACATGGATTTGTATAAAAAATTAGATCATGCGTATCGAATCAGCAAACCATCGGTGGCTTATAAAACGTATGTAAGTTTTACGTATCTGTTTGATGATAATCAACAATTATTTGCCAAATGGCAATGGAGTAAACAAGAACAAAATTTTTCGGGTTCGGAAAATGGTATTTTACCCACTTACGATTACCATAAAAATTCTGTTGTCGTGCAGTATAATGGTACTTTTACAAACGGATTATTTTTAAAATCGTCTGTGGTAGCAAACAGTTACCAATTTTTTGATCAACAAGTAAATTGGGGTTATGTTGTTTATCAAGATATAGGGTATAAGCATCCTTATTTTCAATGTACAGCACGTATTTGCTTTTTTGACGTTCCTCAATACGAACAAAAAATAACCGTGTACGAACACGATGTACCATACACGTATTCAAACACGGTTTATTTTGGAAATGGAATTAGAAGCTATTTAAATGTGGGTATATTTCCATATCGAGGCTTAGGTATCCACTTTAAAATAGGACATTGGTATTATTTACACCAGCAAGAAATTGGCAGTGGAAACGAAACCATACCTGGACCTCATAAAACCAATTTGCATTTACTTTTGCAATACAAATGGTAATTAGCAAGATAATTCCAACATTTTTAAAATGGGTTTTACAGCTTTTTCGGCTAATTCTTTCTCTACAATTACTTCGGGAGTTTCGTTCAATAAGCAATTATATACCTTTTCTAAGGTATTTAAACGCATATAATTACACTCATTGCAAGCAGCACCATCTACCGAAGGAGCAGCAATAAACTCTTTGTCAGGATATTGCTGTCTCATTTTATGCAAAATACCACTTTCGGTTACTACGATAAAACGTTTTGCCGTCGATTTTCCTGCAAAATTTAAAATAGCCTGTGTAGAACCCACAAAATCCGATAATTCTACTACAGCTTGTTTGCATTCAGGGTGGGTTAGTACAGGTGCATCTGGGTATTGTTGCTTTAATGCTTTTAATTTGTCAGCTGCAAATTTTTCGTGAACATGACAAGCTCCCTTCCAAAGCACCATATTACGACCAGTTACACCATTTATGTAGTTACCTAAATTATAATCGGGACCAAAAATAATGGGTTCATCTTGCTTAAAAGTATCTACTATGGCCTTTGCGTTGGTCGAAGTAACCACTACATCAGTTAATGCTTTTACGGCAGCGGTTGTATTTACATACGATATAACTGTATGATTGGGATGATCTTTGATAAACGCTGCAAATTCATCGGCTGGACAACTATCTGCTAACGAACATCCTGCAGCTGTATCTGGTACCAAAACTTTTTTATCGGGCGATAAAATTTTTGCTGTTTCACCCATAAAATGAACACCACACATCACGATAATGTCAGCTGTTGTTTTAGCTGCCCATTGAGCCAAAGCCAAACTATCACCCACATAATCGGCTATATCCTGTATGCTTGCATCTTGATAATAGTGCGCCATGATGATAGCATTTTTTTGCTTTTTAAGCTCCTCGATTTTCTTAACCCAATCCATATCTTTTTTTAATTAAATAAATCATTTAAAAGAAATAAAAAATAGAAAGAAGAATAGCCTGTTAATAAGTTGACAAATAATAGTCAAAAAGTTTGTTTTTTACGTTATTATCAAAAATAAGTGTTTTATTAACGGGTTATTAACAATGTAACTATCTTATAATATGATTTTTGAATAGTTTATTAACACAATGTTTATAACTGCAAATGTAAGAAACTTTTTTAGCGAAACCATAAAAAATGGGTTAATAAGCCTGTTTATTTTTTTATTTAAACTTTTGCTTAAAAATTTGTTCAGGTAAAAAATACATTTATCAGCAACTGTAATTGATAAATCCAAACTTATTTTTCATTTTTTTCTACTTACTTATAAACAAAGTTATAAACCGTTTGTAATAGGTTATTAACAACTTTGTAAAATCATTGTAATAACAAATCGTTTGCATAAATATTTTACCAAAAAATACATTATAAACTATTGACAAGCCTAAAAATCCCCCTACATTTGCATTGTGATTTTTTCATAGTATTTGATTTTAAGGTTAGCAAATAGGTTGTCGAGCGAGGCAACCTTTTGTTTTTTTATCTACTTGATTTGGTATCGATTACCTGGCAAACAGACTACATAATTTTGAAATTCTAACATCAAAAGAATAGGTAATAAATCTTCGATGCGGATGTTGGTTAAATAACTTAATTTATCGATCGAAACATTTTCTTCTTGCAAAATAAATTGAATAATACTTTTCTCTTGCGGATTAAGACTATCAAAACCATCGGGGTATTTTTGTTTTTGTTCCTTTTTCTTTTTAGTTGCTGTATTCCATCCCATAAAGTAGCATAAATCGTCTGCATTTTCAATTAAAGTGGCTTTATGGTGTTTTATCAAAGCATTACATCCAGCCGATGCGGCATCGTTCACTCTTCCTGGAAAAACAAAAACATCTTTGTTGTAGGTAGTAGCAATACTTGCAGTAACCAAAGCACCTCCTTTGGCGGCACTTTCTGCCACAACAACAGCATCTGACATACCCGCAATAATTCTGTTTCGTTGTAGAAAATAACGTTTTTCCGAAGGTGTTTGATAAGGCTGTTCGGTTATAATAGCTCCGTTGTTTAGCATTTTATCTGCTGTAGTTCTATGAACAGCAGGATAAATGCGATGTAGCCCACCTGCTAATACGGCTATGGTAGGGATATTCATTTCTAAAGCAGCTTTGTGTGCAGTAATATCTATTCCGTATGCTAAACCACTGATAATGATTATATTTTGCAATTGGTTAGCAAGATCATATACTAATTGCTGGCATTGTTGTTTTCCGTAATAAGTAGCATTTCTGGTACCCACTATGGATATAAATTTACCCTGGTTAAAAGAAGTATTTGATTTTGTGTACAAGAGTAGGGGAGCGTCATAACATTCCAGCAGTCGATATGGATAATCGTCATCGGTAAAAAACAGCGATTTTATGTTGTTTTTTAAGCAATGTTCATACTCTTTGTCTGCCACTTTCAATGCAGTAGAAAATTCTTTGTACAGTGCGGAGGCAACAGTAGGTTGTATGCCGTAGCGATGCACCAAGTCCATTTTTGTGGACGAAAAAAAGGCAGAAAGTGTGTCAATGCTAAGAATTTTTTTTGCTTCTTCGAAGCCTATGCCCTTTAATAGCGTTAAGGCAATTTGAAATTTTTGTTCGTTTTCGTTCATAAAAATAAGATAGTATAAAGATTAGAATTAAGGCGATGATGGTACCCAGCGAATTGGCTAAACAATCCATGATATTGGTGGTTCTATTGGGCGTAAAACCTTGTGCAATTTCGATGATAGCTCCAAACAAAAAACAATAAACAAAGTTGATTAAATACCTGTAAAACTTCCATTTTTTAGGCATTTCGATAAAAAGTAAAAAACTTAAAATGGCATAAAAAATGGCGTGTTCGTATTTATCAACGTTGGGTGTATTACTAATGCTAACAATGGAATTTTCGATGGTAGGATAAATAGGAACAACGTCCACCCAAAACATATTTAAAATATCATCTGCCGATGGTAATTTAATAAGCGAAACCACCAACAACAGCGTGCTGAAGGCAATGGTTTTATAATATGTTTTGAAAAATTTAATCATACCATCAAATCACATATAATTCCATCCGATATAAAAATACCTTTTGGGGTTAGATAGGTATGTGTGGTATTTTGTTCTAAGGTTTTATTTTGCAAATGTTTTTGGCATTGCTTGGTAAAATATGTTCTGTATTTTGGCTGTATTTTACTTGTATCAATGCCTTCTTTTGTTCGGAGCGATGTTAAAATCAATTCGTTGTATAAATCATCGTCCGACAAAACTTCGGTTTCTACAACAGGTTTATTTTGCTCAATACCATTTATGTAATCATCCAGCGAAGCCACATTCCAGCATCTTTCTTTTTGGTTATAGGAATGAGCAGCGGCACCAACACCCAAATAAGGTTGATTTTTCCAATAATTGCTGTTGTGTTTTGATTCGTATCCAGGCAAGCAAAAATTAGAAATTTCGTATGCTTGCATGCCAGCTTCTTGGGTGTATTGATGCAATAATTCAAAGAATAAACAGCTGGTTTCTTCGCTTACTGCTTGGTTAAGGTAGGCGTACATGGGTGTTGTTTTTTCGTACGTCAGGTGGTAAGCAGATACGTGTTTTATGGGTAACGATAAGGCTGTTTTTAAGTTGTATTTCCAATTTTCTACCGATTGATTGGGTAAACCATAGATCAAGTCAATGCTACAATTGGTAAACCCCGCATCTACGATTTGATAAACAGCATCGATGGCTTGTTGTGCATGATGCCTTCGGTTCATCAATTTTAGTTCATCGTCGTTAAAAGATTGAACCCCCATACTGATGCGGTTGATGGGCAAATTTTTTAAAGTTTGCAAATAATCTGCTTGGATATCATCTGGATTACACTCAATGGTACATTCCAATAATTCTGATAAATCAAAAAGATTATCTAACGTATCAAATAATTTTGACAAAAGGTCTGGATGCAACGTAGAGGGTGTTCCTCCGCCCAAATAAATGGTATCAATTTTGCGACTTAAAAGGTAATCTTGTCGTTGTTTTAGTTCCAAACAAACCGCATCGATATATTGCTTTTGTTTGTGAAGCGAAGTTGTCGAAAAAAAATCACAGTACGAACATCTACGTGGGCAAAAAGGAATATGTACGTAAATGCTGTTCATTATTTAAGGACAAATCCGGTGCTTCCAATTAAATTTCCGTCGGCAAAAATACCAATGGTATAAGTACCTTTTGCTAACTCAGAATCGGTATCGTAATACATGCAAACGGGGGTGTTTTCTCCCGAATAGGCGATGTTTTTCTTGGCAGAAAAGGCTATTTCATTCTCTTCAAAGGTAAAAACATCTTTGTCAGATAAAGTCATTACGCCACCATTAGGGTCGTTGATACGGATATAAACGCTTTTTTCGCCCCTCTCGGCTGTTATGTTGCGTAAAATGACAAAGCAAATTTCTAACTTTGATATACGCTTTAAACGCTTGGTTTCTTTGCCTTTGTCGTTTAAGGTTTTAACCGTGATGTCTCTTGCCTCTAAAATGGATGCCATGCCGATAATTTTATCCAATTCGGCATTTTTTTCTTCCATTTGTTTGACGGTTAAAGTAGCATTTTCGTATTGCTTTTTAACCTTAACATTCTCTTGTGTAAGTTTTTTATTAACCGTATTGAGCGAATCCACTTGGGCAACATATTGTTTTAATACCCCTCTAACAGTGCCCAATTCTTTTTGCAATTCTTTTATTCTTCGGGCATTGGTTGCTTTGACGGTTTTTAATTCTTGAAGTAGTTGTTTTACTTTTTGTTTTTCTTCGTCGATAAGTTTTAACAGCGAGTCGTTGTTGGTTTCGATGTAGAATTCTTCGTATTGTCGATTCAACTCTTCGAACTCTTGAATGGAGGCTTGTTTTTCAAACTCCATAACTTGTTCTATTTCTTTGACTTCTTCTGTTTTTTGTTGCAGTAGGGTGTAGTTGTAAACCAATAACGAAATAAGTGCAATGATGAGCACCAGTGCGATGGATAAACTGATTTTTGAGGTTTTATTCATTAACAATTGGTTTAAATTTATGCTTAATTGCCTTTATGAATAGTCTATTGGTTGGGTGGAATACAAGAGCGTTAAATAAGTTCTTGCTTTAATGATGCAAAAATAGGTATTTTTTAGTACTTTTGCGTGCAATTTAAATTAAAATATGTTATGGCATTACAATGCGGTATAGTAGGACTTCCAAACGTAGGTAAATCAACCTTATTCAATTGTTTATCGAATGCTAAAGCACAAGCAGCAAATTTCCCTTTTTGTACCATCGAACCCAATGTAGGTGTTATTACGGTGCCCGATGAGCGATTAAATGAGTTGGCAAAACTAATCAACCCCCAAAGAATCGTCCCCACAACGGTAGAAATTGTGGACATTGCTGGTTTGGTTAAAGGTGCGAGCAAGGGCGAAGGATTGGGTAATAAATTCTTGGCTAACATACGTGAGACCGATGCAATTTTGCATGTTTTGCGTTGTTTCGATAACGAAAATGTGACCCACGTGGATGGATCTGTCGATCCTGTTCGTGACAAAGAAATCATCGACATGGAGTTGCAATTGAAAGACTTGGAAACCATCGATAGTCGTATTCAAAAAGTCTATAAACAGGCCAATGCGGGCGACAAAAATGCAAAGGCGCTTTACACCATCTATGCGATGTACAAAGAAGCCTTAGAGCAAGGAAAATCGGCACGTACTGTAGAATTAGACAAAGAGCAACGTAAATTGGTGCGTGACCTTTGCTTGCTTACCGATAAACCTGTTATGTACGTTTGCAATGTGGACGAAGCAAGTGCCGTAAATGGCAATGCCTACGTAGATGCTGTACGCGAGGCGGTAAAAGACGAAAATGCCGAAATTCTAATCGTTGCTGCTGCTACCGAAGCAGACATTGCCGAGCTTGAAACCTACGAAGAACGCCAATTGTTCTTAGAAGAAGTAGGTTTAAAAGAATCGGGTGTTGCGCGTCTTATCAAGGCTGCTTATAAACTGTTGGATTTGCAAACCTACATTACCGCAGGTGTACAAGAAGTGCGCGCTTGGACTTTTCACCGTGGTTGGAAGGCGCCCCAATGTGCAGGTGTTATTCACACCGACTTTGAAAAAGGCTTTATCCGTGCTGAGGTAATCAAATACGAAGATTTTATTGCTTTAGGTTCTGAAGCTGCTTGCAAAGAAGCCGGCAAAATGAGCGTTGAGGGTAAAGAGTATGTGGTGCAGGATGGTGATATTATGCACTTCCGCTTTAATGTGTAAGAATCAATAAGATTAGTTAATAGTAAAGGGCTGGTTATAGAACCAGCCTTTATTTTTTTTTAATGGTAAAGGTGAAAACCAAGCCACCTGTTTGTTTGTTTGAAACACGAATGCTACCACCATGAAATTGAACAGCGTGTTTAACAATAGCCAAACCAAGTCCAGTTCCGCCTTTGCTGCGTGATCGTCCTTTATCTACTCTATAAAACCTTTCAAAAAGGTGTGAAAGGTGTTTTTCTTCTACGCCAGTGCCATCGTCTTCAAAGCATATTTCACAGCATTTGTGGTTGTTTTTTGTTAGAGAGATGTGAATGTTTTTGCCACCCGAATACGAGATAGCATTTTCTGTAAGGTTTCTAAATATAGATGCTATCAGGGGTGTATTTCCGTGTATGGTTACGGTTTCATCAAAATGTT
This sequence comes from uncultured Bacteroidales bacterium, assembly GCA_937911935.1. Taxonomy (GTDB): domain Bacteria; phylum Bacteroidota; class Bacteroidia; order Bacteroidales; family Paludibacteraceae; genus Enterocola. The sequence continues at coordinate 23,153 of CALDQH010000032.1, forward strand.
TATGCAAATGAAACCTTTCTGCCTCTGGCATTATGTTTAGTTCATCGGCTATTTCGTCGATGATGGCATTTATATTTACAGGTTCTTTGTTGATAAGCAAGCTACCTTCTTCCATGCGGGTAATCAGCAAAACCTCGTCCAAAAGTTTACGCAGACGGCTATTGTGCATATAACATTTTTCTATCAATTCTTGGCGTTTTTCTTCTGTAAGGGATATGCCCGAAAGCAACGTTTCTAGGCACACTTGTATGGAAGTAACAGGTGTTTTCAGTTCGTGGTTTATGTTGTTGGTAAGTTGCTTTTTGATGATTTTTTTTTCGTCTTTTTGCTTATTGGATATTTCTTTTCCTAGTTTACGAGTTACAAAATAGGCTATTGTGCTTATAAGGATACTCATACAAATGATGATCACAATAAAGGCCCAATCTGCCTTTAGCAGTTTGCGCAAAGAAGCAGAGTAGGGTATGGCAGAACGCACTACATAATGGTTGCCTTTGGTGGCAGAGTAGAAGTATTCGCGCCCGTCGCTGGCAGATAATCTACCTATATGAAAGGCTGCACCTTTTTCTATGGCTTCGGCTATTTCTGGCCGTTGACTGTGGTTATCCAATGCTGCTAAATTAAGCATATTGTCGTATACCACAGTGCCATCCAGTTTAATAATAGAAATGCGTAGTTTATTAAAGGGTTGCGAATGGGTGTTTATGTAATCTTTGTACGATAGCCCGTTTTCTAAAACCCGAAGTAAATTGTTATTGTACAATTGTAATTCGGCATTTAAAAAGTTGGTTTTGTACTCTTTTTCTCTTACGTATTGCGAGCCTACAAAACAGATTACGATGGTCCATATAAAAGCAAGAACCATCATAAACAATTTTTTGTGGTACGAATGTTTAATCTTTGAAACCATAACCAAAACCAGATCGTGTTACTATATAAGAACCATATTCCCCAATTTTAGAGCGTATTCTAGTAATATTTACGTCTATGGTTCGGTCTAAAACCACCACTTCGTTACTCCATACTTTATTTAAAATCTCTTCGCGTGAGCAAATTTTTCCACGATGGGATAGAAGATAGGCCAGTAGTTCAAACTCTTTTCGTGCCATTTTTACCTCTACATTATCCACCAAACATCGTTTAAATTCTAAATCAAGTTTCAAACCATTTACTTGAAGCGTGTTTGGTTTTTCTGTGGGTGTTTTCATTTCTTTGTTTCCAGCAGTTCTACGCAAAACACTCTTTACTCTGGCTATTACATTGCGTACGGTATAAGGTTTCATGATATAGTCGTCCGCACCAATTTCTAGTCCCATAATCATGTCGTCTTCTGTGTCGCGAGCGGTACAAAAGATGATGGGAATATCGGCTGTTTGGAGGTTAGATTTTAGCATTTTAGCCAGCTTTATACCACTTATTTCGCCCATCATAATGTCTAGTAGAATAAGCGAATAATCTGGTAAATGAAGCGTCAAGGCTTGTTCTGCACTAAAAGCAATATCTACGTCGTATCCCTCGTTTTCTAGGTTGATTTTTAGAACCTCACATAGGGTTTCTTCATCGTCTACTATTAGTAATCGTTTTATTGCCATTATGTTTTGTAAAGGTTTGTACAGCAAATGTATAGATAATAAATGAGTTGCAAAATAGCTCCATTAGAATTTAATAAAAATGTAACAATTTTTGTAAACACGGCATTTAATGAAAGCCTAACTTTTTTGAAATATTTATGAAACCTTACGGGCATACTTTTGCAGTGTAAATTTTAAACACAGCAAATTATGAAAACAAAATTTCTTTTAGTAACTATCTTTACTTGTGTGGGTGTTTTTACTTATGCGCAGGATTCCCAAAAGGAAGAAGTAAGCGAGCAAGTAGTGAAAACAGAAGAAGTTAGCCAAGAGGTTGTAAAAAAAGAAGAACCCCAACAGCCAAAAGGAAAAGCAATTGTACAAATTTTTGCCAATTTCAATGCACAGTTTATGGGCGATAACATTGCTTGCGGATTTGAATTGGACAGAAGTTATATTGGCTACGAGTACAATTTTGGCAAAGGTCTATCTGTAAAAGGCGTATTAGACATTGGAAAATCGTCGGATGTTACCGATTACCATCGCATCGTTTACATTAAAAATGCCATGCTTTCGTGGAAAAAAGGAGGTCTTACCTTAAACGGAGGTCTTATTTCTACTACACAATTCAATTTTCAAGAAAAATTTTGGGGTTATCGTTATGTAATGAAGTCATTTCAAGACGAATACAAATTTGGAAGTAGCGCAGACTTAGGTATTTCGGCTGCTTATAAATTTGCCGATTGGATTGCTGCTGATGCTATTATAGTAAACGGCGAAGGGTATAAAAAAATCCAAAAAGGCACAGGTTTCAACTATGGTTTAGGTGTTACACTTACCCCTGTTAAAGGTTTCCAAATGCGTCTGTATGGAGGTTTAAACCAAAGTGGTGAAGACGGCAAAGAAGACATTGTAAACATGGCAGCGTTTGCAGGTTATAAGAGCGATAAATTTACCATCGGGGCAGAATACAACCACATGCTAAACGCTGGAAACAAAAAAGGCAACGACCAATTTGGTTACTCTATTTTCGCTTCAGTAAATCTTCCAAAACAAATTTCACTATACGCAAGATGGGACGATTTGTATTCAAAAGACAACTGGAACCTAGCAAAAGACAAACAAGCAGCCATATTGGGAGCAGAATTTAAACTAGGAAAGTATGTGAAACTGGCTCCAAACTTTAGAATGGATATCCCCAAAGCAGCAGGCGAAAATATAGGGTATGCAGCTTACGTAAATTTTTACTTTGGTTTTTAATTCAATAAAATTGAAAAAGTATGAAAAAGTTATTCTTATCAATCCTTTCACTATCATTAGCCCTTGGTATGGCATCTTGTAGTGGAAATTCAAACAGCGAAAGTCGTGAAGCTCAAGAGCTTGCAGGTGCAGGAGCAACCTTCCCTCTACCTTTCTACAACGTGGTATTTGAAGAGTTTTCGGCGGTAAACGGCGATGTGGTAGCATACGGTGGCATTGGTTCTGGCGGTGGCGTGCGCAATTTACGCGATAAAATTGTAGACTTTGCAGCAAGCGATGCCTATCTTTCAGATAAAGAAATGGCAGAAATTGACCCTGTGGTACACATCCCTACTTGCATGGGAGCAGTAGTAGTTGCCTACAACTTAGATGGGGTTACCGATTTAAAACTTTCTGGCGAAATTATAGCCGACATTTATGCTGGTAAAATAAGAATGTGGAACGACCCCAAAATTACAGCGCTGAATCCAAATGTTACCCTACCTAATGCAGAAATCATCCCTGTATTTCGTTCAGATGGTTCTGGTACCACCTTTGTTTTCACCGATTATTTAAGCAAAGTAAGCCCTGCTTGGAATAGCCAATACGGCGCAGGAAAAGCTGTCAACTTCCCTATTGGACAAGCCGCAAAAGGCAATCCCGGAGTGGCTGGCGTTATCTCTCAAACCAAAAATGCCATCGGTTATGTAGGTTCTGAATATGCGTTTGCACAACAAATTTCGTACGCTAAAATACAAAACGCACAAGGTGAATTTATTGAACCTACCGCAGCCAGTATTTCGGCAGCAGCATCAGGAAATATTCCTGCAGATACCCGTACTTCTATCACCAACTCTAATGCAAAAGGTGCTTACCCTATTTCTACTTTTACGTGGATAGTTGTTTACCAAGAACAAAATTATTCCAATCGTAGCAAGGAGCAAGCCATGGCAACATTGGATCTATTACAATACATCCTTTCAGACCAGGCGCAAGCCATCACCAGTGAAGTACACTATGCTCCGCTTCCTGAAAAAGCCAAAGAACTTAGTTTAACCAACATCAAATCAATTACATACAATAAAATATCTCTATTAGAGGGTAAGTAATATATGAACGATAAATTGTATAAAATACTATTGTTCATTACTGCATTGATTATGCCAATAGTGTGCGGGGGCATTGTATTTGCCCTCGTCACTGATGCATACGATGCATTTGAACATTTTGGTTTTTTAAACTTCCTTACTTCGTCAGAATGGAGTTACACCGAAGGTCACGAGCAATACGGAGCCCTTCCTTTTATTACAGGCACCTTAATGACCACTTTATTGGCTCTTATCTTTTGTATTCCGTTTTCTTTGCCTGTGGCATTGTTTGTGGGCGAATACTTTAAAGGAACAAAAATAGCGTCGGTATTGAGCACTATTACCGATTTATTGGCGGGTATTCCATCCATTATTTATGGTTTGTGGGGATTTTATACCCTGCGTCCTATCATTATGGCATTGGAAATATCGCCGCAAGGTTCTAGTATCCTCACCGCATCTCTTGTTTTGGCCATTATGATTATTCCATACGCTTCTTCGTTAAGTTCCGAATTTATCAAAATGGTACCAAACGACTTAAAAGAAGGGGCTTATAGTTTGGGGGCAACCCGTGCAGAAGTAATCAGAAAAATAGTGTTCCCGGTAGCAGGTTCGGGTATTTTTTCTTCGTATGTTTTGGCAATTGGACGTGCATTGGGAGAAACCATGACGGTGACCATGCTCATTGGTAATACCAATAATATTCCCAGTTCCATTACTTCTACAGGAAATTCAATGGCGTCTATTATTGCCAATCAGTTTGGCGAGGCTGATGGTTTAAGACTTTCATCTTTGATAGCGATAGGGCTTATCTTATTTTTGATTACAGCAGGTATTAATATGATTGGTAAAATAATGATTAAACGTGCCAGAATATCTTGATTATGGATAATTTAAGAACAAAAAATCGTTTAGTTAAAGATAATTTGATGCTATGGAGTGTTTGTATCTTGGCAGCACTCACAGCAGTGCCACTCATTGCCATTTTAGGCGAGGTGCTACTGCGTGGTTACGACCAATTTTCGTGGTCTTTCTTTACAGAACCCACTCCCACTGCCTACAAAGCAATGAAAGCCATCAAAGCGGGCCAACCAATACCCGGAGGCATTGCCAACGGTATTGTGGGTAGTATGATTATGCTAGGCATGGCCGTGGTGGTTGCCGTGCCATTGGGTATTCTTTGCGGAGCATTTTTGGCAGAAAATAGCAAAACTCGCTTTGCCAAATTTGTAAGTTACCTAACAGACCTTCTTCAAGGCACTCCTTCTGTGATTATCGGTATTATCACCTACATTTGGGTAGTAGTGCCCATGAAAGGATATTCTGCCATTGCAGGTAGCGTGGCGCTGTGCATTATGATGCTTCCACTCATTATCCGTTCTACAGAAGAAACCCTAAAAATACTTCCAGCATCACTTAAAGAAGCAGGTTTGGCACTTGGTGGCAATCGTGCTCGCGTTATGCTTAAAGTACAACTTCCAGCAGCCTTTGGAGGTATTTTCACAGGTGTTTTACTTGCCATTTCTAGAGTAATTGGCGAAACAGCACCACTCATGTTCACCGCACTTGGATGTTCGCTGGTACGTTTTGCAATAGACAAACCCATATCTGCTGTGCCGCTGCTTATTTGGGAATTTTTCAACGACCCTATTTTGCAGGATCTTATTTGGGGCGCATCACTATTCCTGTTATTATTTGTACTCTCATTGAATGTTTTATCTAAATACCTTGTAAAAAAATGGAATCAATAATACCTATATTGGAATTTAAAAAGACTTGTATTTCGTATACTCCACAAACCATGGCGGTGAAATATGTGTCTGCCGCCATCCAGAAAAATACCATTACAGCCATTATGGGGCCTTCTGGTTGTGGTAAATCTACCTTGCTTCGTTCTGTAAATTTGATGCACAATTTATACCAAAACATTCGTGTAGATGGCGAAATTTTGCTAAACGGAGAAAACATTCTATCTATGGAGCCTATTGATGTGCGTCGCAAAGTAGGTATGGTATTCCAACGTCCTACACCATTTCCTACCATGAGTATCTACGACAATGTACTCTCTGGTTTTGCACTAAATGGCATAAAACTTTCAAAAGCAGAAAAGGATGCCACGGTAGAACGTTGCCTAAAAAGCGTGGCCCTATGGGACGAAGTGAAAGATGTGCTCAATAAAAAAGGTACTTTTCTTTCAGGCGGTCAACAACAACGTCTTTGCATTGCTAGAGCCTTGGCCATGAAACCAGAAATTTTACTTATGGACGAGCCTACTTCTGCTCTAGACCCTATAGCTACCAAACACATAGAAGAACTGATATTGGAGCTGAAAAAAGAGGTGACGATACTCATTGTAACCCACAATATGGGCCAAGCCAAACGTGTGTCTTCCAAATCGATGTTTATGTATCTAGGAGAGCTAGTAGAATACGACGACACCGAAACCATGTTTACCAATCCAAAAGACGAACGCACCAAAGCCTATTTAACGGGAAAAATGGGGTAGTTTTGTATGCAGCAAAAAAAGGCAAGTTCAAAGATGTGAACCTGCCTTTCTTTTTTGGGGTATATTGTATATTAAAAATAGACAATCTCTTCTTGGCGTACGGCCGAAAGAATGTTATTGGCCAAGCGGCTTGCCCCAATTCTAAAGTCTGTGGTATTTACCCAATCTTCGCCTAGAACGCCTTTTACTAACGTTAGGTACAAAAGCGCATCTTGGGTAGTAACAATGCCACCAGCGGCTTTAAAACCTACTTTAACGCCCGTTTTCTCGTTAAAATCGTGGATGGCTTGGCACATTACGTACGCGTTGTACAAAGAAGCTGCTGCGTCCTTGCCTGTAGAGGTCTTGATATAATCAGCACCAGCCTCCATGGCTAAAATACTGGCCTTGTACAAATCCAATGGAGTAGTGTATAGGCCTGCTTCCAAAATCACTTTCAATTTTGCACCGCGGCATGTTGCTTTGATTTCTTGGATTTCTTCAAAAACTTCCTCGTAATTTCCTTGCAAAAATTTCCCTACCGAAAGTACCATATCAATTTCGTTGGCTCCAGCCAAAAGCGAAAGCCCCGTTTCGGCTACCTTGGTTTCTATAAAAGTTTGAGCCGATGGGAATCCAATAACAGTGGTAATATTAATGTCTTCGGTCAATGTATTTTTTACAAATTCTACGCACGATGGATAAACGCAAATAGCTGCTGGTTTTCCCATTTCTGGAAACTCCTCGTCAAGGGCATTTATTTTTTCTACCAGCGTTACTATTTTTTCTTCGTTATCGGTGGTGTTTAGTGAGGTAATTTCTATGTGGTTAAAGAGTTCCTTGATGTTGCCTGGGCGGTCTGTATTTTCGTACAAGGTGTCAATCAAGTTTTTTACGTTCTCTTTCACTTGGGTTTCATTCAAGTTAAAAGAGTATCCATTAAAAAGGTCATTAAAGTTTCTCATATTATTCTTTGTTTTTTGAATCAATACAAATGGTAACTGGTCCGTCGTTTAAAAGCGATACTTTCATATCGGCTCCAAAGATACCCTTTTGTATTCCTTTATTCAAGTTATTTTTTAGTTTGTTGCAAAAATCTTGGTATAGCGGTTCGGCAATTTCTCCTTTGGCGGCTTTGATGTAAGATGGACGATTGCCTTTTTTGGTAAGCGCGTGCAAAGTAAATTGACTGATACATAAAATATCGCCATCGGCATCGATGATGGATTTGTTCATTACGCCTTGCTCGTCGTCAAAAATTCGAAGCGCAGTAATTTTGTTTGCCATCCATGTTAAATCTTCGTTGGTATCTTCATTTTCGAAACCAACCAAGATCATCATTCCTTTTTCGATTTCGCCCACTACTTTTTTCTCCACTTCTACTTTGGCAAAAGTTACTCTTTGTATAACTACTCTCATTTTCTTGTTTTTATTCAGTTTTTTGCGACCGTTTATACGGTTTACGCTTAAATTTTTAATTCTGAGCCACTTTATTCTCCGTGAAAGTAATCGTAAACAATTGATGCTCTGTGTTTTCCGATGCAGTTTTCGAGGTTTTCAAGTGTTGCTTCTTTGATGCGTTTTAAACTCTTAAATGTTAAAAATAGTTTATTTTTTGTTTCTTCGCCAATTCCTTTGATTTCGTCCAATTCAGATGCTGTTTGTTTCTTACTTCTTTGGTCTCGATGAAACTCGATGGCGAATCGATGCACCTCTTCTTGAATTTGTGCCAAAAATTTGAAGCAAGCATCGGTTGGTTTTAGTCCAATGGTTTTGGGCGGAAATCCAAACAGTAATTCGCGCGTTTGGTGCTGATCGTTTTTGGCAAGACCAGCAATGGGAATGTTTAAGTGTAAAGTATCTTCTATAACTTGCCTCATTGATTCCATTTGTCCTACCCCTCCGTCTGCGATGATTAAATCGGGTAGGGGAGTTTGTTCGTCTAACATGCGTTTGTACCTGCGATACACTACCTCGCGCATGGATGCATAGTCATCTGCTCCTTGCACCGTTTTGATGTTGTATTTGCGGTAGTCTTTTTTAGAAGGCTTAGCCTTTTTAAATACTACACATGCTGCCACTGCGCTGTCGCCCGAAATATTGGAGTTGTCAAAACATTCGATGTGTAGGGGTATTTTATCCAATTTAAGCACATCTTTTAGCGTTCCCAGCAGCTGCGTTTGGCGTTGTTCTGGGTTGAGTTTTTCGCTTTGCTTGTATTTGTCAACCTTGTATTGTTTTACGTTTTGTGCCGATAAATCCAACAATTTTTTCTTGTCGCCTCGTTGTGGAATACTCATCGAAATACCGTCCAATTCGATGGCTGGCATAAAAGGAACAAGCACTTGTTTGCTGTCGCTGTTTAACCGTTGTCGTAGCTCTAAAATGCCCATGGCTAACATATCTTCGACGGGCTCATCCAGCTGCTTGTTGTATTCAATGGTAAGCCCTTTTACAATGGCACCGCCTGCAATGTGTAGCATGTTGATGTAAACTGCATTTCCGTCTTCTTCGTAACCAACAACGTCTAAATTTTCGTCTGTAGCAGTTGTGATAACCGTTTTGCTTCTGTATGCCATCAGTGCATCAAATTTTTGTTTTACCATGGCTGCTTCTTCAAAACGGTATTCCGAAGCCAGTTGCTTCATTTCTTGCTGTAGCATACTCGTTATAACAGAACTATTCCCTTTGGCAATTTCCCTGATTTCACCGATCATTTTTTGGTAGGCTTCTTTGCTTTGTTTCCCCTCGCAAGGACCCATGCAATTTTTGATGTGGTATTCCAAACAAAGCTTGTACTTTCCTTGGTTAATTTTGTCGGTAAAAAGGGGCATTTTGCAGGTTCTTATGGGATAAACGCTGCGTATTAAATCCAACAGCGTATCAAGAACCCAAACAGAGCTGTAGGGACCAAAATACTCAGCTCCACGAACAATTTGACGTGTTTTAAAAATGCGTGGAAATTCTTCTTTGGTAATACACAACCAGGGATATGTTTTGCCATCTTTGAGCAAAATGTTGTAGTGCGGTTGGTATTGTTTTATCAGGTTGTTTTCTAATAGTAGTGCATCGGTTTCGTTTTCTACGACGATGTATTTTAAGTCGTAGATGTGTTTAACCAATGCTGTTACTTTGGGGCTCTGTCCCGTTTTTGTAAAGTAGGAAGATACCCTTCTTTTAAGGTTCTTTGCCTTGCCCACATAAATGATTTTTCCTTCTTTGTTGAAGTATTGATACACGCCCGGAGTTTGAGGTAGGGCGGCTACAATTTGCTTTATGTGGTCGGTGTAGGGCATGTTTTGGTTGGTGATTTGGTGATTCGGTTATTATTCGTACTTCGTACTCATCAGTACGTCGGTTATTTGATGCATTGTTCCACGTGGAACATCGCGAATAAGTGAGGGCAGAGGCCAAATTTATTTGGGATATGCCGAACGTGAGCGATGTGTGCGTAGCGCAGCGTAGCACAACTGAGAGCAGCGAGGGCAGAAGCAATACCCCTTTCCCTATGCTATTTAAAAATGAAACAACGCAGTGGTTTCTATGTTAGGATCAATTAGTTTGCGCCCTTCTAAAAAGTCTATCTCTCCTATAAAGTTTAAGTAAATCTTTTTTACGCCTATTTCTTTAAGCATGTTACAGGCTGCCTGTATGGTTCCACCTGTTGCTAAAATGTCATCGTGAAGCAATACCACATCGTCTTTTGTAAGTGAATCTTTTAGCATTTCAATACTGTCTTGACCATATTCTTTTTGGTAGGTAGCGCTAATTGTTTCGGGAGGTAATTTTCCTTTTTTTCGGATGGGAACAAGACCGGCATTGATGTCGCAAGCAAGAATAGAACTAAAGAAAAATCCGCGCGATTCTATCGCTACAATCTTGGTTATACCCTTGTTTTGATACAATGATTTTAGTTCGTTTCTAACACAGTTTATAAAGGCTGTGTTTTGCAAAGGTTGCACCAAATCAATAAATCCGATACCGGGTTTAGGAAAGTCCTGCACAATGCGGATGATGTTTTTTGCTTCTTGTAATGTCATATTTATGGTTAGTTGGTTATTTGGTTATTCGGTGATTTGGTGATATGATGTTTAGGTTCTACCCTCGCTTACTCGCGGTTGTGCTGCGCTTCGCTTGCACGACATTTCTCGCGACTCGGCATAATCAATGCAAGCATTGCTTCTGCCCTCGCTGTTCTCAGTTGTGCTCCGCTGCGCTACGCACACATCGCTCACGTTCGGCATAGCCCAAATAAATTTGGACTCTGCCCTCACTTACTCGCGATGTTCCACGTGAAACATTTCTCCTTTCTCAACTCTCAACTCTCCACTCTTTATCGATTCACCGATTCATCGATTCATCGGCGCGCAGCGCCTTATTTACCTTCCCATCATCACCAGCAGAATATTCACATCGCTGGGCGAAACACCAGGAATACGGCTTGCTTGTGCAATGGTTTCAGGGTCGGTTTTGATTAGTTTTTGACGTGCTTCGGTCGATATAGCGGTAATGGAAGCATAATCAAATTTACCCTTGATTTTAATATGTTCCAAGCGGTGTAATTTTTCGGCAATTTGCTTTTCGCGATCGATATAGCCAGCGTATTTAAAGGTAATTTCTACCTCTTCCATAATCTCTTCTTTGCGATTGGGTAGGGCATCGATGGCATTTTTTAGCACTGGCAAGAAAGCCAAATCTACATTGGGTCTAAGCAATAGTTCGTTGAGTCTGTGGCGGTGTTTTATTTCGGTGCTACCCAATGCACGTAATCCCTCGTTTACTTGCTCGGGCGTAGCGCTTTCGGAGCGCAATAGGGTACTTAATTCTTCGCAATATTGTAGCTTTTCTTGCAGCAAATTCCAACGTCTATCGTCGGCCAAACCAATTTGTTTAGACTTTGGTGTTAGGCGCTTGTCTGCATCATCTTGACGTAATAGGATGCGGTATTCGGCACGCGAGGTAAACATTCTATATGGTTCGTCAACGCCTTTTGTAACCAAATCGTCGATAAGCACACCAATGTAGGCTTCGTCTCTACCAAGGCTAAAGCGGTCTGTTCCTTGGGTAGCCAGATGGGCATTGATGCCCGCAATTAAGCCCTGTCCGCCTGCTTCTTCGTAGCCAGTAGTTCCATTGATTTGACCGGCAAAAAATAGGTTTTTAACCAGTTTGGTTTCTAAGCTATGCAACAGTTGGGTAGGATCAAAAAAGTCGTATTCTATGGCATAACCAGGACGGAAAATATGAATGTTTTTAAAGGCTGGTATTTGTTGTAAAGCGTTTAGTTGCACCTCCAATGGAAGTGACGATGAGAATCCGTTCAAATAGTATTCGGTGCTATTTTCGCCCTCGGGTTCCAAAAACAAGGGGTGCGAATCTTTGTCGCCAAAGGTTACAATTTTGGTTTCGATGCTGGGGCAATAACGGGGTCCGATACTTTTAATTTGTCCGTTATAAAGCGGAGAATCTTTTAGCCCGCCACGCAATACCTCGTGCACTGCCTCGTTGGTAGTAAGGGTGTAGCAAGGCAGCTGTTTTAGGGGGCGCAAAGGTTCGTCCAAATACGAAAATTTATGAAAGTCGTATTCGCCAGGTTGCTCGGTGAGATGGGCAAAATCTACACTTCTAATATCAATTCTAACAGGGGTTCCTGTTTTCATTCTGTCGGTGCTAAAGCCCAACTCTTTTAGCTGTTCGGTAATGCCATAACTGGCGGGTTCCGAGCATCGTCCACCAGCCAATTGGGTTTTGCCAATATGCATCAAACCATTTAAAAAGGTACCGTTGGTAAGTACCACACTTTTGGCGATGAAATCGACATTTAATGCAGTTTTTACCCCACAAACCGTATTGTTCTTAATAATGAGTCCGACGGCTGTGTCTTGCCAAATGTATAGGTTAGGGGTGTTTTCTAGAACATAGCGCCAATTTTGAATAAATTTCATGCGGTCGCATTGTGAACGTGGGCTCCACATAGCAGGACCTTTGGAGCGGTTAAGCATTCTAAATTGAAGCGAACTACGGTCGGTTACCAATCCTTGAAAACCACCCATGGCATCAATTTCGCGTACTATTTGCCCTTTGGCAATACCCCCAATGGCAGGGTTACAACTCATTTGGGCAATTTTGTTCATGTCCATGGTAATGAGCAGGGTTTTTGACCCCATGTTAGCTGCTGCAGCAGCTGCTTCGCATCCGGCATGGCCGGCGCCTACTACAATAACGTCGTACTGAAATGTCATTTTTTAAGTGGTTTTTCTAACGATGAAATGGCTTTATTTTCTTCTTCGCGCATGCGGGCTTCTTCGGCTGGCTCTTTATCTTTAAAGCCGCAAAGGTGCAAAATGCCGTGTATAATAACGCGTTCTAATTCTTCGTAATAATCGGTTCCAAATTGCTCCGAGTTGCTTTTAACCGTATCGAGCGAAATAAATAAATCGCCCGAAATTTTATTGTCCTCGCTGTAATCGAACGTAATAATGTCGGTAAAATAATCGTGTTGTAAGTACTGTTTGTTTACCTCTAAAATGTAAGGGTCTGAACAGAAAATATAGGCGATTTCACCGATGGTTTTACCGTGCGATGCAGCTACATTTTTTACCCATGCCGATGTACGTCTTGTACAAATGTTGGGTTTTTTGATGTCTTCTGTATGATAACTAATCATAAACTATTATTTAGGCAAAAAACAAATAAGCAATAAAAATGGCTGCAATTACACCGCCAATGTCGGCAATTAAACCTGCGCCTACGGCATAACGTGTGCGCTTAATACCCACCGAGCCAAAATACAAAGCAATGATGTAAAAGGTGGTATCGGCGGCACCCTGGAACAGGCACGATAGTCGTCCTACAAATGAGTCTGCTCCATAAGTTTTCATGGCTTCTACCATCATGGCTTTGGCTCCACTGCCACTAAGGGGTTTCATAAAGGCTGTGGGTAGTGCTCCTACAAAGTCCGTTTGGTCGGTAAATAGGCCTACCAATTTAGTGATGCCTAATACCAGCAAATCCATGGCGCCAGAGGCGCGAAATACGGCGATTCCTACCAACATAGCCACCATGTAAGGGATAATCTTAACCGAGGTGCTAAAACCTTCTTTAGCGCCGTCTATGAGCGCCTCAAAGATGTTTATTTTTTTATAGAGAGCACCGCCAATAAAGGCAATGATGATGCTAAACAGCAAAATGTTGCTAAAAAGGTTAGAAAATACCAACATTTCCTGGCGCGATAGCGTAGAAACGTACCAAGCAAGTGCGCCTATTAGTGCGGTAATACCCCCAATCCAGCCCAAAAAGGTAGCATTCCAGAGGGGCAATTTTTGTTTGATTCCTACGTACAAAATGGCAATAAGAGTAGAGCAGTAAGTTGCCATTAGTAAGGGAATAAAAACATCGGTAGGGTTGGCAGCGCCTAAAATAGAACGTTGCGCCATAATAGCAATGGGAATTAGGGTTAGCCCCGATGTATTGAGTGCAAGGAACATAATTTGTGCGTTCGATGCGGTGTCTTTGTTGGGATTTAGCTCTTGCAAGCTTTGCATGGCCTTTAACCCCAATGGAGTTGCTGCATTGTCAAGACCTAACATATTGGCCGAAAAATTCATCAACAATTGGCCATTTACGGGGTGGTTTTTGGGAATCTCTGGAAATAGTTTGGAGAAAAATGGTCCGATGATGCGCGCCAAAAAATTAACGCAACCCGCTTTTTCGCCAATGTTCATTAGCCCAAGCCACAAGGTCATAATGCCCACCAAAGGTAAGGCAATGTCCATAACGGCAAAGATGGACATGTCGAATGTACTTTGCACCATGCGCGAAAAAACATCAACATCCTGAAAAACAACAAGTTGAATAATTCCAACGACAAATGCAATCAGAAAGAAAGCCGCCCAAATGTAACTTAAAACCATAACTACTTCTATTTCAACTTACAAAGTTAAGCAATGACAAGCAAAAAGCAAAAAATAATTTATAACCAGCAGAATACCCAACAAAAAAAGGACAACCTTAGGGGTTGTCCTTTGCTGTTATCAGGATAAATCAATTATTTTCCTTCAAAGAATTTGTTGAATTCGTCGAACGATACGGTTTTGTTGTCGATGCTAACTTTTTCTTTGATGATAGCAACTACTTTGTTTTCACCAGCGCGTTCTGCAGCGTTGCGAGCACCGTTTTTGTCTTTCAACATTTCTTCTACGTAGTTAGCCAAGATGTCTTCAGGAACATTTAGCATACCATATTGAGCAAATTGTGCTTTGGCAGAACGTTTAGCAACAGCTTCGATGTCTTCTTTTTCGATTTTTACATCGTTTTCTTTTGCCAAGCCGTCTTTTACCATTTGCCATTTCAAATCCTCAATCATTTTAGGATATTCGTTGGCAATTTCTTCGTCGCTCATGTTTTCGTTGTTCAATTTCAACCAACGTTTTAGGGTTGCGTCAGCAAATTGTACATCTTTAAGTTGTTCCAAAGCGTATTCACGAAGATCAATTACAAATTTAATGTCGCTGTCAGCAACAAATTGTTCTTGCAATCCTTCTTTAATTTTAGCGTAGAATTCTTCTTCGGTTTTTACGGTGTCTTTGCCAAACGATGCGTCAAAGAACTCTTGGTTCATTTCAGCTTCGGCAAAACGGGTGATATCTTTTACGGTAAATTGGCAATCTGCAGTGAATTCTTTAGCCTCTTCTGCTTTAATTTGCAAAAGCGATGCAATTTCTGCTTCGTTTACAAAGGCTTTAGCAGGATTGAACACAAAAGACGCTTCTTTAGCAACGCCCAATACTTTAGCTTGCTCGTCTTGATCTTTCATGTAGTTGGGGCTAAGCATAGCGTTTTCTACTTTTACGCCACCTTCTTTTACGCTACCGTCAGCGTTAAGTTCTACCAATTCGCCTTTAATTACGTCTTTTACTTCTACGCTGTCAGCTTGTACGTATTTGCCATAACGACCGCGATAAGCAGCAACTTGTTTGTCAATTAAAGCTTGGTCAACATCGATGGTGTAGTAAGGAACTTTAGCGTTGTTCCATTCAACTTTAACTTCGGGAGCCAAAGCAAGGTCGAACGAGAAAGTAAAGTCTTCGCCTTCGTTAAGCGATGGAGCAGCAAAACCTTCGGTAGGAAGAGGTTCGCCCAAAATATTTAGGTTGTTGTCTTTAATGTAGTTGTAAAGAGCTTCAGAAACCAATTTGTTTACTTCTTCTGCCAAAAGACCTTTACCGTACATTTTTTTTACCAATCCTGCAGGAACGCATCCTTTACGGAAGCCAGGCATATTGGCTTTTTTGCAAAAATCTTTAATAGCTTTTTGTACTTTTTCGGCATAGTCTGCATTGCCAACAGTTACCAACAAGGTAGCATTTACCGCGTCGATGTTGTTTTGAGTTACATTCATACGTTTGAAAAACTAATTATAAATAAAATAAACCGCTGCCCATTAAGCAACGGTTTGTTTAAACAAGTGCGGCTGAAGGGACTCGAACCCCCACGCCTCTCGGCACCAGATCCTAAGTCTGGCGCGGCTACCAATTACGCCACAGCCGCAGAAATGGTTTGCAAAGATAAGGCTATTTATTGTATTACAAAAAAAAATATCAGTTTTTTTTATCTAAAAGTGACAAAATAATTGAAATGTGTGTTTTGTTGCTGTAGGGAAGTAGGGCTTCTTGCCTGATTTGCTCCTCTTTTTCGCTCCAATTGGTGTTACCGATGGCTGCGATGTGCGTTGTCAACTCGTCCCAGTTTTGCGCCACCAAACAGGTGTTATGTAAGGTTGTGCCCGATAGCATTTGCTCATTGGCAATGCAAAAACCGCCCAAAAGTAGGGAATTGATCAGTTTTAGCTTAAATCCAGTTGGCTGAAAAGTAAGCATCAGGTTTGCTTTGGCATGTTTGATAAGCTGGTTGAGTTGTTGTTCTTCTACTTGATCAAATAGTTGTACGTTTGGGGTGTGTACAAGCGATGCAAATGCATTCGCATTTTTTCCAGCAATGTAAAGAGGTGGATAGTCTGCTTGCCAATTTTTTAGCAAATACTTGACAACATTTTGATTTTCGGCTACCGATAAGTTTCCGTGATACAACAAGTAGGGTTGGTCCGAATAACCCTCGGTTCTGTCTTGTTCAACGTGAAAACAAGGCATGTGGTAGCAGGGTACATGGGGATAATGTTGCTGCAAGTAGTCTTGATCTGCTAACGATACGGCAAAAATGCCTTGAGCATGTTGCACGATGCGTTCGAAGCGTTTTAATCGATAGGCTTCGATGCTAAAAAACAACTTGTTTTTCCAATTAGACTCGTTTTTAGCCAGCTGACGATAATAATCGTGTTCGATGTTGTGCATGCGCACCCATTTTATCCTATTCTTTAAAGCAGGGTGATGTAGTACATTGCAGCAGTGCAGCCCGTCAAACAAAATAGGATGGTTGTCTTGGCACAGGTTTTTGAGCAATTGTGGATGACGGCGCGATTTTACAATATAAGGGGTTAGCGAAAACTGATTTTTCATGCCAACCTGCCGAGGGTACATGTACACCTTTTGGCATAGATGTTGGAGCGCAGAAATGTCGTCCCTATTGTCGTAATAAAAGCAGTGTAAAATAACATTCACTCCAGCCTGGTGCAAAGCTTGTAACCGATAAAAAACATCAATTACCCCACCATAGTTGGCAGGTGTTGGATTCTGAAAAACAACAATGTGTAGGGTATTGTTCATAGGATAGATTGTATGATATTTTCAAATGCTTGCGCTTGCTCTTGGCGCGAAAACAAGGATTTTTCTGCTTGGTTTACCGCCTGTTGGGTATAGCCTTGCTGTCTCCACTGTTGGTACTTTTCCAGCAAAAATGCTTTTACTTCTTCTACATTGGTGGCGGCCACTCCTGCGTTTGTTTTTTCGATAGCCGATGCAAGGCAAGCTTCGTCGCTCCTAACGCAAAGCACGGGTTTTTCGGTGCCCAAAGCTTCAAAAAACTTGGTAGTCATGATGCCTTTGGGGCCCTCTTGGGTAGCTTTGTTAGAAAGCACTAACACCACCGAACTGCTCCAAAGAAGAGCGGGTATGTCTTTAGCAGGTATTAAGTCGTAAAAGCGCATGAGCGTAGCAAGTAGGGGGTATTTTTGGACGGCATCCACAATGGATGCTTGGGACGCTTTGTCTGTGTACCAAAGCATGCGCACAAAACAAGGGCATATTTGTTGTTGCTCAATCAATTCCTGTAAAGCAGCAAAGAGCAAATCTGGATTTCTAAGTTGTGTATTGATGATACGTCCTGTGTAAACAATATCAAAATAGGTGCTATTTTGTGTTTTGGGATAAAACAGTTGCTTATCGTATCCGTTGTAAATGAGGTGTACTTGCTTATTCCACTTTCTTAAAAAATCTTGGTGCCAAGGAGAAATCGTACTAATGGCGTTGGCTTGTTTTAGGACCTTGTTGCGTTGTCTAATTTTAATTTTCGCAAACCATTTGCCCAGCCAAGGTGCTTTGGGGTGTCGATTTTTGTAATAATTATCTCCAAATTGTTCGGTAATATCGCGCAAATCTACCAATAAAGGTAGCTGAAATTTTTGGGCGATTTTGAGGGCTGCTGGTAGCGGAAAGGTTTCGTAACTGCTACAAAGTACGACATCGAAAGTTTTACCCCTCAAATAGGGCTTAATTTGTCGATAAAACCACTTGTTTTTGTAGTCGAACAACACTTCGCCGATTAGTTGGAGTAGTCGAATAATGGGCGATGAACTGGTATATACAAAGTTACGGATAAATGCATTCCCGGTTGGTAGGTTGCAGTTGTTTTGTGGTTGCTCTATGGCAAATGCAGTTATGTCATGCCCTTTGGCACTTAATTCATTCATTAAGTAGCTCATGCGTGGTGCAAAAGAAGGCGGCAACGCATCGGTTATGATCAAAATCCGCTTTTTCATCGCATTAAATAGGTGCTTGATTATCGCCAATCAACTTTTCTATCTGATCGAAAATAGCAAACAATTCTGCTACCGTGGCGGCGCGCAACATGGCAATACGGGTTTCTTTAAAGTGCGATATGCCCTTAAATACGGGGGTGGCTGCCAAGTGTCGGCGTATGTGCAATACACCACGGCGTTCGTCTAGCCATTCTACACTGCGCAACACTTGCTCTTTGATGATTTCCATTTTTTCTTGGAAATTCATGGGCTCCATAAGTGTGCCCGTTTGCAAGTAGTGCTTCATTTCTTTAAAAATCCAGGGCTGTCCAATGCTGGCACGGCCTACCATTACGGCATCTACACCGTACTTGTCAAAACATTCCTTGGCGCGCTCTGGAGTGGTAACATCGCCATTGCCAATAATGGGAATGTGCATGCGTGGGTTGTTTTTCACCTCACCTATCAGCGACCAATCGGCATCGCCCTTGTACATTTGAGCACGGGTGCGACCGTGTATGCTCAGTGCTGCTATGCCTTCGTCTTGTAGCCTTTCTGCCAAATCGACGATGATCTTACTGCTATCGTCCCAACCCAAACGGGTTTTAACGGTAACGGGTGTTTTAACGGTATCTTTAACGGCCTTGGTAATGGCAAGCATGCGTGGCACATCGCGCAACAAGCCTGCACCAGCCCCTTTTCCTGCCACTTTTTTTACAGGGCAACCAAAGTTAATGTCAATGATGTCGGGATGGGCACTCTCGGCAATTTGAGCTGCCTCTGCCATAGCCACAGGGTCTTTACCGTACAGCTGAATGGCCACGGGACGTTCTCCTTCGTTAATGGTTAGTTTTTGCTCGGTGCGTGATACGCTACGTATCAACGCATCTGCCGAAATAAATTCGGTATAAACCATATCAGCTCCATAACGTTTACACAACATCCTAAAATTAGGGTTGGTAACATCTTCCATGGGCGCCAAAAACAGCGGATTATCGGGAAATGTAAGGTGTGCTATTTGCATAGGTACTGATTAGTTTGAGTTCGTAAAGGTAATGAATTTTGTTGAATGTAATGAGATGCTTGTTTACCAATTTACCACTTTGTCCACTATCTGCTTCTGCTCACTAGCAGTTCTTCGTAAATATATGCGAGTTGTTTCTATACTTTCATGTCCCATTAAATCTGCTAATAATGCTATGTCGTTAAATCTATCAAGAAAGTTTTTAGCGAAACGATGTCTGAACGAGTGAGGATAAATCATCTTCGGGTTTAATCCATATTTTGATGCATAATGTTTGAGTTGTGTAGCTATCCCACGCGATGTAATTTGTTTTCCAAATCTATTAAGGAAAAGATACCCTGATGTTATATCTTTCTGTTTTATCCACTCCATTGCTTCAATACGTAATTTTTTAGGTATATACAAACGGCGTATTTTACCTCCTTTTGTGTATAGATCTAAAAAGCCAAGTTGGATATGTTCTACTTTAATCTGCAATAATTCACTAACTCGAGCACCTGTGGCTGTTAAGAACCAAACAACAAAATACCACTCTGTAAGACCATCTCGTTTCAAACATTCTTTGAGAAATTTATAATCGGCATCGCTGATAACATTTTCCAAGAAGTTCTTTTGTTGTACCTTGATAAACTTTAACTTCAATTTTTCTTTCTTGATAAACTCAAGGTATTTGTTGATTCCTTGCAATCTAAGATTAACAGTTTGAGGCTTAAAATTTTCTATTAAATAGCCTTTGTACGAGAGTAAATTTTCTTTGTTAAACTCGCCATAATTTATGACAAAATGATTTACTGTCCACAAATACGATGCAATGGTATTCTTTGCTAAGTCTGACTTTGCCAAGAAGTTCTCGAATTTCTTATTTTCCATAATTCTTTTGTAAGTGAGTATGGTAATAAGATAGTGTACATAAGTCACATTATGAGAATGTACCCTTTGAAATACCTGAAAGTTGGTGTTGGTGTAGGCTTTCAGAACTCTGTATATTCTTATCAAGAGGCAGGTCGCCTAAATATTCCGAAGAAAGGCTCTTCCCTGTATTCGCGCAAAAATGTAATTTAAAAGATGGTGGTATTTCATTGGGCCAAGCTCGATTCTTAGATCCAAGTACAATCGGTAAATGGGGTGAAGATTATAAATTAAAAGGTGGAGATGTGTTGGTTAATTCCACGGGCACAGGTACAGTCGGTAGAACAAGACTCTTTGACGAATGTTGCTTGGGGAAATATCCTTTTGTAGTCCCTGATTCCCATGTATCTGTTGTAAGAACCGTAGCAGAGATAGATTCTTTCTACATTTGGGCAATATTATCATCAAATTGGGGGCAGCAGTATCTTGAAGATAATTTGGCTGGTAGCACAAATCAAAAAGAGCTGTATATTGGAGTTCTAGAGGATATATTTATTCCATTGCCGCCTAAAAATGAGCAGAAAAAGATTGCTAAAGAAATAGCGAGGTGGGAAAAGTATGTAGACAATATTGATGTTGTAAAGGCAGAGCTCTCAAACTATATAAAGCAAACAAAGTCCAAAATTCTAGACCTTGCCATATCAGG
>CALDQH010000033.1 GCA_937911935.1 uncultured Bacteroidales bacterium
ATTAAAAGAAGAAATAACAAAAAATGAGCAAGAGAAATTGTTATATGAAGTTGAGATTCCTCTTTCATATGCTCTCTATTTAATGGAAAAAGAAGGTTTGGATGCCAAAGGCATTTCTAACTACCTAAATAAAAAAGGTGGTGTAGCCGGTGTTTCGGGCTTGTCTTCGGATATGCGCGATATCGAAGCTGCCGATAAAGCAGGCGAACCTAAGGCTGTTTTGGCGATGTCTATGTATGCATATCGCATCAAAAAATACATCGGTGCATATACCGCAGCGTTAGGTGGTGTGGATATTATTGTATTTACGGGTGGTGTAGGCGAAAATCAAATTGGTCTTCGTGCACAAATTTGCAACGAATTATCGTATATGGGAATAGAATTGGACGAAGTAGCCAATAATACCAAAGGAGAAGAGATTGTTATTACGACTCCAGCATCTAAAGTAAAAGTGGTAGTAGTTCCTACCGATGAAGAATTTATGATTGCGTCGGATACTATGAGTTTAATTTCATAATACGATGCGCAGATTCTTAGCTTTATTGCCAACTTACCTTTTTCAACCCTTACTAATCCCGGCATACGGGATTGGGTTGTTGGGGGTAAGTTCGTTTTTTTATGGATATTCGCCTATATTAAAAGGTGTGATATTGGGTTTGTCTTTCTTTTTGGCTGTTTTCTTACCCGTATTGTGGTATTTTGTGTTGCGTAAACTAAATATCATAACAACCTCGCAGGCTTCGAGCCGTCACGAAAGAAAATGGGCATACCTTTTTACCTTGTCTGCGTATGCAGTTGTGGCTTGTTTAAGTTTGTATTTTGGATTAAAGCCCTATTATGTGCAATTGTGGATTGGAGCTTTCTTTGCTTTAATGGTAGTTTATGTAGTAAATTTCTTTTGGAAAATCAGCGCACACGCCACTGGAATGGGTGGTTTGCTGGGTTCTGTTATTTTTTTGAGTTTTTTATTCTATAAAATGCCGTTATTTCTAATAATTGTATTATCTTTGTGCTCCGGTTGGGTAATGTGGGCGAGGCTCGAGTTAGAGGCTCATACACCAGCTCAATTGATAGCAGGGTTTGCTTTAGGGATCTTTTCCATGTTGTTTTTGCCATTTTGCACTTTTTTTTAATAAAAAGTGAAGAAAAACGAAAAAATATTTGGTGGTTTCAAAAATAGTTCATACATTTGCAATCCCAAAACAACACTGGCCCATTCGTCTATCGGTTAGGACGCAAGATTTTCATTCTTGAAAGAGCGGTTCGATTCCGCTATGGGCTACAAAATTTAAAAAAGAACATAAAATGGCAAACCACAAATCGTCTGAAAAGAGAATCAGACAAACTGAAAAACGTCGTTTGCATAATAAGTATTATGCCAAGACGGCACGCAACGCAGTTCGTAAATTGCGTGCGATGCACAAAAAAGAAGAGGCCGCCGCTTTACTACCTGTAGTATCGGCCATGTTAGATAAACTAGCAAAAAAGAACGTGATTCACAAAAATAAAGCCAACAACTTGAAATCGAAATTGGCTGTTCACGTAAACAAATTGGCCTAAGTAAAAAACCATTAAGATTTAACCTCTCTGTAAAAAGAGAGGTTTTTTTTATCTCTATTTAAAGGATTTGTTGTATCTTCGACAAACCAAAAACCATCTTAATCATTCTTAATTATGCAAAACCAAGAAAACGAGTATCGTGGTATTAAGTCGTGGTCGTACGACGAAAGACCCCGCGAAAAAATGTTGCAAAAGGGGGCTGGCTATCTTTCTAATGCAGAATTGCTTGCTATTTTAATTGCAACAGGGACCAAAAAGCAAACTGCCATTGATTTAGCACGTTTGCTGTTAGCTAAAAGCCAAAATAGTTTGTTGCAATTAGGTAAGTTTTCGCCGCTTGAACTATCTTCTCTAACAAAAGGGATAGGAATGGCCAAGGCGGTAACCATTGCAGCTGCGTTAGAAATTGGCAGAAGGCGTAGCGATGAATTGCCTTCGCAACAAATCGTATTTAGTTCGAGTGAGCAGGTGGCGTCGGTATTTAGACCGATGTTGGCAGATTTGCCACACGAAGAGTTTTGGATTTTATTGTTATCAAGAACCAACAAAGCCATTGCTAAATATCGAGTAGCAGTTGGTGGTGTGCATCAAACTACGGTAGATGTTCGTGTTGTATTAAAGCATGCCTTGTTGCATTTGGCATCGGCAGTGGTGTTGTGTCATAACCATCCTTCTGGTAGCAGAATGCCAAGCCTGGCAGATAAAAACCTGACAAAGCAAATTATCGAGGCGGCTCGATGGATGGAAATTAAAATTTTGGATCATATTATTATCGCAGGAGATTCTTATTATAGTTTTTCCGACGAAAATACGTTGACATTATGATTTATCTATATACAGAAAAATATACCCCTCGTGTTCAGTATGTATGCTCGCATATTTTTACCACCATGTTGGGTAAGCAAATAACTTGGATTTACGAGTGGGATAAATTACCTAATCCCAAAGAAAATACCGTGGTAGCATATACGTCAAAGGACTGTCCTGATGGCGTGTTCTCGGTGTGTCCGCACGGCTTGCTTTTTAAACAGGGTATCAAAGAGCAATCTATCAGCATGGGACAATGGGAGGGAATGAAAACCTTTTTTGAAACGCAAGGTGGTCATATCCCTTTTGATTTATTTTCCGCTGTGTTTTATTTGATAACACGCTACGAAGAATATACAGCATCGTCCGATGCTTTTGATGACAAAGGGCGCTTTAAGGCAACAAATAGCTTGGCTTATCGCGAAGGTTTTTTAAGAGAGCCTTTGATTGATAAGTGGGTGATCAGATTTGAACAAGAGTTGCAGAAGTGTTGTTCTACGTATCAGCCTTCTGTTAAGCGTCAGTTTGTTTTTCGTCCAGTTATTGTTATCAACAATCTGTTTAAGTATCAAAACAAACCGATTTTAACCAATTTGAACCAAATGGCAATGAAATTGGTTAAAGGTAAGTGGGAGTCCTTAAAGTTGCAATTAAAAGTGCTTTTGCATATCACATCCGATCCTTATTGTAACTTTTCATCGTTGATGCAATTGCATAATCGCAATAATTTATTGCCGATTTTCTTTTTGAAGGTATCTAACAGTTCGTGGTGGAATCGTCCTGTTTATGCTACCTATCGCTCTTATCGAAAATTGTTGCTTCACAACTATATGTTAGAGCTGAATAGTAGTTTGCAAGCATCTGAGAATATAAAGCAATATCTTTCGGAGAGAAAAAAACTGCACAAAATTACCAAATCGCAGGTGGTGATGAATTGTTTTCATCATTTGGCATTTCGTATTCCACGTTCGTATCGAAACTTGTTAAAAGCTTCGATTAAGGACGATTATAGTATGGTTTATGCGGACGAAATAGGCTTTAGAGCCAGCACATGTACGCCCTACAAGTATTACGATTTAGAAAAAGAGGATTATTATAAATTAGTAATTCATCCTGTAGCCTTGTGTGACGATATGTTGCGTAAAACTTCTTGTCATCGTGATCAGGTGTATCAAAATATGTTGCAAATGGCAGAGTGTACTCGTCAAGTGCAAGGTGAGTTAGTTACGATCTTTCATAACGATATTTTGTCGGATGCGGGCAGATGGTCGCATTGGCTGGGGGTATATGAATCTGCCATCCATGCTATTGCCAATATGGAGGTAAAATAGTAACTTTGCACTCCTTAAATAAAATAGGTGAGGTCCTGTAGTTCAATGGATAGAATACGAGTTTCCTAAACTTTAGATCCGGGTTCGATTCCCGGCGGGACTACAACAAGAGAAGCATTCCATTCGGAATGCTTCTCTTGTTTCTTATCCGTTATTTTATTCCGTGCCAAAGGCACGACGCCCAGAAGGGCGTTTGTTACCTGCGGTAACGGAAAACAAAAGCATCCCATGCGGGAGGCCTTTTTTTTGTTCGGGATGCCTTTTTTGTTCGTAGTCCTATAACTCCTAATTCCTAACTCCTAACTCCTAACTCCTAACTCCTAATTAAATCCCCACGCTATCTCGGTAAAAATCAAGTGCTTGGAATATTAGTTCTTTTTCGACAATGCAGTCGGGGATGATGTTGCCTACATTCTTTAATAAGGTAAAGTTGACCCTGCCAGCTGCTGTGTTTTTCTTGTCGTGCGCCATGTACTCGTACAGAGCGGGGTAGTCGTTGCAGGTAATGGGAAATACACCGTAGTTGTCTTTGATAAACCGAATGGTTTCTAACATTATATCTTGCGGAAACCCTTGCAATTTGTGCGAAAGATAAAGCTCGCCAATGAGTCCCCATGCTACCGCATATCCGTGCAAAATAGGTTTGCCAATGGCGTGCGAGTAACTCTCGAACGCATGACCAATGGTGTGTCCTAAGTTGAGGGCTTTTCTGATGCCTTTTTCGTGTGGGTCCTGTGCAACGATGTTTGCTTTTACTTGAATGGATGTTTGAATAAGGTTGGCAAGCAGTTCGTAATCAGGGTGATTGATATCAAAACTTGATAGACGTCCCATTTCTTCTCTTGACGACAGAAGGCCGTGTTTTAGCATTTCGGCATAGCCAGATAGCAAGTTCTGCGTGTCTAACGAACGTAAAAAATCGGGGCATATTACCACGGCTTGTGCTGGGTTGATAACACCTATCTCGTTTTTTAATCCATTAAAGTTGATGCCTGTTTTGCCACCTATAGCAGCATCGACCATCGAAAGCAATGTTGTCGGAATGTTGATAAAACGAATGCCTCGTTTAAAGGTGTTGGCAACAAAACCGCCCAAATCGGTTACAACGCCTCCACCTACATTGATTAAAACGGAATGACGTGTAGCACCCCTCTCGCCCAAGAAGGTCCAAATGTCCACTACGGTTTCGATGGTTTTGTAGTGGTCGCCATTGGGCATGGTATAAACTTGGGCACTATCAAACAATCCACCTGTTTGCAACAGGGGTAAACAATGTTTGCGAGTTGATTGGTCGGTTAGTATAAACAATTGTTCCGACGAAACGCCCTGTAATAGGGCATTTACATCGGAAGCTAATTGTGTGGTAAAAATAACCGAGTTGTTATTTTTTGATGTCACCTTCTTTGATTAAGTATTCTGCAATTTGCACAGCGTTCAAAGCTGCACCTTTTTTAATTTGGTCGCCTACGCACCAGAAAGTTAGACCATTGGGGTTAGCCAAGTCTTTGCGGATACGACCTACAAAAATAGGATCCAAGCCCGATTTGAAAAGAGGCATTGGATAAACTTTTTCGGCTGGATTGTCTTCTAAAACAACGCCGTCGGCAGCAGCGAATGCTTCTTTGGCTTCTTCGATGCTAATGGGGCGTTCGGTTTCTACCCAAAGGGCTTCGGAGTGAGCACGAAGCGAAGGTACGCGCACGCATGTAGCACTTACTTCGATGTCTGAGTGCATGATTTTGCGGGTTTCGTTGTACATCTTCATTTCTTCTTTGGTATAACCGTTTTCGGTAAATACGTCAATTTGAGGAATCAAGTTGAATGCCAATTGGTAAGCAAATTTGTTTACGGTAACTTCTTCGCCTGCCAAAACTTGGCGATATTGTAGTTCTAATTCTGCCATGGCAGCAGCACCAGCACCACTGGCTGCTTGGTAGGTAGAAACGTGTACGCGTTTGATGTGCGACAAGTTTTCGATTGCTTTTAGGGCAACTACCATTTGAATGGTGGTGCAGTTGGGGTTAGCGATAACACCGCGTGGACGATCTTTGGCGTCGATGGCGTTTACTTCGGGTACTACCAAGGGTACATCGCTGTCCATGCGGAATGCACTCGAGTTGTCAATCATTACAGCACCAAATTTGGTGATGTCCTTTTCGAATTCTTTCGAAATGCCAGCACCTGCCGATGTAAAGGCAATGTCAATATCTTTAAAGTCGTCGCCGTGTTTTAATTCTTTAACGGTATAGGTTTTGCCCTTAAACTCGTAAGTAGTACCGGCACTGCGAGCAGAACCAAATAAAACCAAGTTTGTGATGGGGAAATTGCGTTCTGCCAATACCCTTAAAAATTCTTGTCCAACGGCACCGCTGGCTCCAACAATGGCTACATTCATTTTTTTAGTGTTTTATTAAATGATTATTAATTTGATTTTCTTACCTTTGTCCTCGTTGTCGAGGGTTGTAAATCGACTGCAAAAATACTATTTTAATTCGTTATCTAACACTTTTTTATGAAGAAAATGCTATTTCTTTGGCTATTACTACAGCCAATTGCCTTGCATGCTTGGCAAGGAGATGTGTCCAAATTTACCCAAACAGACGATGCTTTGGTGCTCGATGCCCCTGCAATTGCAGATACAGCCTATGTGTCAGAACCGACTCATGCAGCTGTAAATGCTTGTTGGAATGTTACGATAAGGTTGCGATATGTGCCCAGTTCGTCTAATTTGGTGCGCTTTTATTTAATGGCAGATACGACCTGTTTGGATGTTCCTTTGCAAGGTTATTTTGTGCAAGTAGGAGGGTCGAAACGGACCATTTCGTTGCATCGGCAAGATGGGGTGAGTAATACAACCTTGCTGTCTGTAGCAGATGATTTATTGGCTTATGCTCCTGTGGATGTGCATTTGCGTGTTTATCGCTCGTTGCAAAAAGAGTGGTATTTTACGTATGCTTTGGATAGTGGAGTTTGGCTGTCTTCTGATAGCATAGTGGATGATACGTACTTAGTTAATAAAGCATGGGGCGTTTGGTGTAAATATACCAAAACGCGCAACAAGGCTTTTTCTTTTTCTGATTTATCGATTCGAGGCGATGTTTGTGATAATCCTACTTACGAGCCTATTAGCAACTTGTTTATAACGGAGATTTTGTACGACCCTTTGCCGCAAGGCGTCGATTTTGTCGAGTTGTACAATGCCTCTGATACACTTATAAATTTGGGTCGTTGTAGTTTGTCTAATGGTAAAAAGCAAGTTAAATTGCCCGCATACAATTTGTTGCCCGATTCTTACGTGGCTATTACAACGGTGGATAGCGTCCTGTTGGAGCATTACCCAGATGCGTGTTGCGAAAATCTGTTGCAGTTGCCTTCTATGCCTAATTTTGTGAACGATTCGGGAGTTGTTGTCATTTATAGCGATAATCACTTGGTCGATTCGGTGAGGTATTCGGATAAAATGCATCACGATTGGTTGCACGATGCAGAAGGCTTTTCGTTAGAAAGAGTTCCTTTTGATGGTGATAGTTGGTTTTCGGCTTCTTCCGAGGTGATGGCAACGCCAGGATGTGCCAACTCGCAGGCAACTATTCTGCCACCCGATGTATCGTCCTTTGATAAACCATTTTGGCTGTCTGATAATTGGTTTGTGCCTAACGAACAATATTTACGTATTTATCATCGGGTAGAAGAAGGTAGCATTGCGAATGCGTGGGTGTACGATTTGCAAGGCGTTCCTGTATATCGAATTTATAACAATACCCTTTTATCTGCATTGGGAGATACGTATTGGGATGGTCGGGACGATGCTGGTTATCTGTGCAGCGTAGGTATTTATGTGGTTGTCGTACAATGGCAAACATTATCGGGCAAAATGCAAAGTGTAAAAATGCCTGTTGCGTTAGGGGAATAGACTTTTGACTTTTGACATTTGACTTTTATTTTGTATCTTTGTAGTCGCAAATTTAATTTATTAAAACTATGGCAAATAAAGCATTATTGATGATCCTTGACGGATGGGGAATTGGTAATAAAGGTAAAGCAGACGTTATTTACAACACTCCAACCCCTTATTGGGATTATTTGATTCAAACATATCCTAACTCGCAATTGCAAGCTTCTGGCGAAAACGTAGGTTTGCCCGATGGTCAAATGGGTAACTCCGAAGTAGGTCACTTAAACATTGGTGCAGGTCGCGTGGTTTACCAAGACTTGGTAAAAATCAACAAAGCGTGCGAGTCGGGTAGCATTATGCAAAACCCCGAAGTGGTAGGCGCATTTACCTATGCTAAAGAAAATGGCAAAAACGTACACTTTATGGGTTTGACCTCTAACGGTGGTGTGCACAGTTCGTTCGATCATTTGTTTAAATTGTGCGAAATTGCACAAGCATACGGCATTGATAATACCTTTATTCACTGCTTTATGGATGGTCGTGATACCGACCCTAAAAGCGGCAAAGGTTTTATCGAACAATTGAGCGCGCATTCCCAAAAAACGGCAGGCAAAATTGCTACCATCATTGGTCGCTATTATGCCATGGACCGCGATAAACGTTGGGAACGTGTAAAAGAAGCTTACGATTTGTTGGTAAACGGTGTTGGTGCTGAGGCTACTGATATGGTGCAAGCTGTACAAGATTCGTACGATGCAGGTGTTACTGACGAATTTATCAAACCCATTAAAAATGCTGCTGTTGATGCACGCATTCAAGAAGGCGACGTGGTTATCTTCTTTAACTACCGCAACGACCGCGCCAAAGAATTGACCATCGTCTTGACTCAACAAGATATGCCAGAAGTTGGTATGAAAACCATCCCTGGTTTGCAATATTATTGCATGACTCCTTACGATGCTTCGTTTACAGGTGTACATATTTTGTTCGACAAAGAAAACGTACAAAACACCTTGGGCGAATACCTATCGAACAATGGAAAAACTCAATTGCACATTGCAGAAACCGAAAAATATGCGCACGTAACTTTCTTCTTTAATGGTGGTCGCGAAACTCCATACGAAGGCGAAGAACGTATTCTTATCAATTCGCCCAAAGTAGCAACTTACGACTTGAAACCCGAAATGAGCGCATACGAGGTAAAAGATGCTTTGGTGGATGCTATTGCTACCAACAAGTTCGACTTTATTGTAGTGAACTATGCTAACGGTGATATGGTAGGCCATACTGGTGTGTACGAAGCCATCGAAAAAGCGGTTGTAGCTGTAGATGCATGCGTAAATGCCACTGTAGAAGCTGCTAAAGCCAATGGATACGAAGTTATTATCATTGCCGATCACGGTAATGCAGATAACGCAGTAAATAGCGATGATACTCCAAATACCGCTCACTCGCTAAATCCTGTTCCTTGTGTATATGTAACCGAAAACAAAGAGGCTAAAATTGCTGATGGTATTTTGGCGGATGTGGCACCTACAATCTTGCATATTATGGGTATGCAACAACCCGCAGAAATGACAGGTAAAAACTTGATAGGATAAAAGTTTTAAAAATATTTTGCGAAATAAAAAAAACTCGTTATCTTTGCCGTCCAATTGTAGAAAATAAATAAAACATTATAATTATGAAACGCACATTCCAACCTTCTAACAGAAAAAGAGCTAACAAACACGGTTTCCGTGAAAGAATGGCTACTGCAAACGGACGCAGAGTATTGGCTGCACGTCGCGCAAAAGGCAGAAAAAAATTAACTGTATCTGACGAGCCAAATCTAAAAAGATAATAAGTCTTGTTTCGTAAAGCATACCAAGGGATAGCGAGTAATCGTTATCCCTTGTTTTTTGCCGTAGGTTCCCTTAAAAATATATCGTATCTCTTAAAAAAAGTGTATCTTTACATGTTCTAAAAAAAGTAAACGATATGATAACCTTTTTGGTCTCTTTCTTAATACTTATTTTTGGTTACTTGCTGTACGGCAAGTTGGTAGAACGCATTTTTGCTCCCGATAGCAAGCGTGCCACTCCAGCTGTTACCCTAAACGACGGGGTGGATTATGTTCCCATGAAACCCTGGAAAATTTTTACCATTCAGTTTTTGAATATAGCGGGTTTAGGACCCATTTTTGGTGCTATCATGGGTGCTAAATTTGGCGCATCTGCCTACATCTGGATTGTGGTTGGATGTATTTTTGCAGGTGCTGTACACGATTATTTGGCAGGTATGCTCTCTCTACGTAACAACGGCGCCAGTTTGCCCGAGCTGATTGGCAAATATTTGGGCATTAGCATGCAACAATTTACCCGATTGTTTTCTATTGTTTTGATGGTGTTGGTGGGTGCTCCGTTGCGGATGCCGTGCTTTTCGTAGACCGCCAGCACCGCCGGTAACAGCGGATCATCTTCGCGCAGAATGAGA
>CALDQH010000034.1 GCA_937911935.1 uncultured Bacteroidales bacterium
TCACGTTCGGCATAATCAATGTAAACATTGCTTCTGCTCTCACTTAATCGCAACTGTCGGCAATGCTTAAGCAAGCTTATCATTGCTCTCGCTTACTCGCAGCTTTATTCGCATTCGCTCATGAAGCTGCTCACGCTCGGCATAGTCAAGTAAACTTACCTCTGCTCTCGCTTACTCGCAGCTTTTTCTTCGGCTTTGCGTTTCTTTTCTTCGGCTTTGCGTTTCTTTTGTTCTTCTACGTAGATTTTGTGACGACGCTTGCGGTCTTCGCGTAGTAGGCGTTTGGCTTCACGTTGTTTTTCGCGCTCTAATTTTTCGGCTTCTTTTTTGGCCTTTGCTGCCGCTTTCTCTTCGTCTGTACGTTTTCTGAATACTTCTTTGTAGTATTTGAATAGGTTGCCCCAGGTGTCAAAGTCTTCGCGGTACATGATACCTAAGCCCTGCGTATATAGTGCAGTAGAGTAGAGGCGGTCGTTTGTTTTGTTGTAGGCTTTTAGGCGCAACCTGCCCGATTCTATCAACTTGTATTCCAAATCAAAGTCGCCAATAAAGTCTTCGCTTCCGTATTGGTTGCGATAGCCAACGTTACCATTTAATATAAGTCGGTTGTTAAAGAAATTGGTCGATATGTTGGCTGTAATTTGTCGGTTGTTGGTTGCATCCAGCGAATTTTCGCTGTAATTAAGCCCTAAGTTTACGTTGTTACTAATTTGTGATAGCCAATAGTTTAGTTGGCTGGATATGGTTGAGGTAGCAAACGAGGCTGCCAACTGGGTTGAATAACCCGTTGTGTTTTGCGTAACTTGCGGATTGTAGAATTTGCCTGTAAGCAAAAGGAATACCATTTGTTGACTCATCATGTCCTCTGTATTGATGGCCGCTTTTACCATGCGTTGAACCTCGTCGTCGGCATCGGGTAGTTGGATGTCGAACTTAATGTTGGGCGAAGTAAGAGGTCCAATGATGCGGGCAATGCAAGTAACCTTTTGTGTTGAGTTCTTAACAGATTGTAGTACACTTTGCTCTAAAAGGTCTGTTAGTGATGCGGTGGTTTGGTAGGTTGCATTGATGTTCATGTTGCAATTGTTCAATGGGTCACCGTCAAACGATATGCTGCTGTTTTCGCCCACCTCAAAGCGTTTGCGCATGGCTCCTTGTATCGAGAAGTCGTAGCTTCCCTCTATGATATCGTAGTTGCCATATACCTTTATATTAAGGTTGTTGTCTATTTCTACCTTTAAGTTGCCGTTGCCGCGGGCTTTGATGATGTCGCCCGTGTGGCTGTCTAATATGATTTGTGCTTCTACATCGGGCGTGGCTTCGATGGCAAGGTTTACTTTCATTTTTGCTGCCAAACTTTCGGATATGCGTTGTTTACGCCTGATGCGTCTTTCGTTGGTGCTAAGTCTGTTTTGTCGGGGTGTTACATAGGTGATAAACTGATTGTCAGTAGCGTTCATGTAACTGTTGATGGGTATGGCAAAGTAACTGTCTTTTTCGGGTTTTGCCATGACGTCTATGTTGACGTTATTCATATCGCCTACAATGTGTGCGCTACCAGTTGCATATAATTTGCCGTAAAAATCGGGGCTGTTTAACTCCGTGGTATTAAATGCCATCAAGTTGTTTACATCAATGTCGATGTTATAGACAAAATCGTTGAATTTGTCGTGTGTAACCAAACCATCTACTTTTCCTTTGTTGCCGTATTCGTCGGTAATTTCAATATCTTTAAAGATAAAGGCGTTCTTTTTGATGGTTACCGAGTCTTCAAAGAAGAATTTGCTTTTTAAGAAATCAATCGAAAGCATGGCATTCTTAACGTATGCCTCTCCCCAAATTTCGATGGCGTCTAATTTTCCACCTACGTACAATTTTCCTTTGGCGATGCCACTCATGTCGTTGGCAAACGATGTTATGTAACTTTTGATAAAGCTTAAATCTAAGTTGTTGACGTCAATATCCAACAGCATTTCATTGCGTGCGGGTGCAACAAAACCAATTACTTGGGTTGTGTCTAATACATCGTTTAGTACCGTTCCTTTTAGGTCTATTTGCTGCATGTCGTAGTTAAAGGTGGCAGATGCGGCAATTACATCGCCCAATGCCTGTCCGTTTAAACCAAACTGCTTGGCAGAGGCTTGGGCATTTAAAATAGGTTGGTGCAATACCTGTCCTGCTTCTACCTCGGCGGTTACAATACCCAATAATTTGATATCGGGCATGTAAAGTACGTTGCTTAGGTATTGTAGGTCAATGTCCTTTAACGATGCTTTGATTACTTGCGATTTGTCCTTGCGCGATGCGTTGCCGTTTACTTTGATGTATTGGTCTTTGCCATCAAACCAGATGTTGTTGATGGTTAGTGTTTCTTCGTCGTAATGGATAGAACCGGGTTTGATGTGCCATAGTGAGTCTGCCATAATCATGGTAGATGGCAGTAGCGAGCAGGTAACATCCCAGATTTGATTTTCTCGGGTAGGCTCTGCCAAATCGATGCGAGTTTTTAGTTCGCCCGAAAAATCAGATTCGACGGTGTTGAGCCAATCTAAATTGAGTAGTACTTGGTTGTTTAGGATGTTGCCGCCTATGTGCAAAAATGTAGTGTCGATGCGGGTTTGATAAATGGCATCTACATTCATCAAGATGCTGTCCTGAAAATTGTGGATGTGTATGGCGGCACTATCGATGCTGTTTTTGCCCAAATCGATTAAGTTAGATTGCACGGCTAACTCAAATCGTTCTTCTTTGTCGTTGATGTATCCGCTAATGTAAGTGGTATCGTCGATGCTCCAGTTCTGCGAAAAGAAATAAGCGTAATCGCTAATGGGGTCTATTTGTGCTTGGAAATGAAAATCATTTTGCGCTAAACCTTTGTTTATTTGGAGTGGTTTTAAATGTGATAGTTGTTGTGATATAATGTATTGTATGTTTTGGGGCAAGGTAGAAAAGGCAAATTCACCTTCTAATTCGGCTTGCATAAGTCCCGATTGCAGGGTAACACGTTGTTTTTTGTCGATTCGATGCGATGTAATCTCTATCTTTTCGGGTTGTACCATGCCGTGTTTATTGCTGATAGCAATGGAATCTATGATGAGGTGTCCAAATAGGTGGTCAAAATTTTGCCCCGATAGGCTACTGTTGATGTTCATCGAGAAAACCAAATCGGGGTTATCTTTGATTAAGTTCATGCCGTGCAAGCGAATGGTGTCTGCTTTTACATCCAATCGAATGTCCATGCTATCTTTTAATTGCATAAAACCAAAGTTGGCGGCAAGTGCACCGTTGTGGGGGTCTTGGTATTTTACGGCTGCTTTGATGTCTTGGTCGTTGTATAGTCCATCAATCTCGATGTTGTGGAACGTATATTGGTTGTAGGTAAATTGATCGATGTTCCCTTTGATGCTTCCGATTAATTTTCCTGTTTTGGGTAGTTGACCATCCAATTCTACGTTTAGTGAGATGCTTTCTAATTGGGATGATTTTCCGAGTAGTTTGGCTAAATTGATTGTGTTGGTCTTGATTTTTCCGCTAAAGCCCAAGTCGTTTGTGGCTTTGTGGTAATTAACCAATAGGTCGGTGTTGATTTTGCCAATATCTGTTTTTAAAAGTCCATAGGCAACAATCTCCGAGAAGAATCCCGCAATGTTTCCGTTAAATCGGATGGTTCCTAAATTGGTTAATTCTCCAGGAAGGGTAAAGGGTTTGCCTTGTATGTCCGATACCAGGCGTTCGATGCCTCGTTTGGTACTGCTTACTTCTTTGATGTTGGCGTAGATGTATGCATCTGATAGTTGGCTGATGCCGTTAATCTCGGCAGCCGTTTGAATTTGTACGTGTTTGCCGTAGGATGCGCTAAAGTTTTTTAGCTTGACATCGTCGCCAGCGTATTGTAAGTAACCATTTAAATATAAAGGCTCGGTTAAATTTTTTACAGCAGGCAGCAAGGATTTAAAGTCGCTTCCGTACAAGATAGAGGGGTGAAGCGAAACGGCTACTTTGGCATGCTCGGCAAAATGAGGCATGGTGATTTGCTTTAAGCTATCGTACGATAGTTGCAAACTATCAAATTGCAAAAAACTTTTGGGTAGTTGCAGGTTGAAGTTGCGAATGGTACTTGCTTTTTGCCCCATCGATATATCAAAGGCAATGTCTGATAAGGAGAATCCGCATTTTTCTTGCAAGGATAAACTATGTAAGGTAAATTGCAAGGTGTCAGACTCTAAAATACCAAGAGATAAACTGCTGTTAAACTGGTCAATGTGAACATGCATGGGGTCGAACTGGGTAGGTTCGAGTTGGGGCGCAGGTAAATGGTCGTAGTAAAACTGTCCGTATAGGATATGTACGCTGCGAATCGAAAAACGCCAGTCAGGAAAACTTCCAGCTTGTTCTGTGGCAAAAGCATCCATCAAAAACTGCAAGTTGGTGCGTCCTACCGAGTCGGTCGTTAAATGAAAAGTGGGATTTTTAAGGTATAAATCCTTGATGAATAACTCTTTTCGGAATAGTTTTCGGTAGGAAATATTACCCGTAAATTCGCTAAACGACGCAATGGGCTGTTGGTTTGGGTCTAAAAGCGATACGTCTTCTAATACAATTCCTTTAAAAGGGTTGTAGGCTATGTTGCCGATAGAAAGCGTGCCGCCTGTGTACTCGGATAGGTAGGTAGTAGCTTTTGTAATTAAATAATTTTGAATGCGCTCGTTGGTAAACAGTAGAGACAACGAGATGGGTAATGCTATGAGAATTACCGCAACAATCGTTACTATTTTCCAGAATTTTTTAATAACTTTGTACTCTACAATATGTAACGCAAATATACGAATAAAACGCCATTTATGAAAGAGGCTTTTGAAAAAAATAAGGATATAATTATACTTGGCATCGAATCCTCGTGCGATGACACTTCGGCTGCTGTTATTCGGAATGGTTTTTTGCTCTCTAATGTAATTGCTAGTCAGGCAGTTCA
Source organism: uncultured Bacteroidales bacterium (assembly GCA_937911935.1). Lineage (GTDB taxonomy): Bacteria > Bacteroidota > Bacteroidia > Bacteroidales > Paludibacteraceae > Enterocola. The sequence goes on from CALDQH010000034.1 coordinate 4,973, forward strand.
TAGTGCTTATGGGGGTGTGGTACCCGAGTTGGCTTCCAGAGCACATCAGCAAAATATCATCCCAACGGTAAGCGAAGCTATCAAGCGTGCAGGTATTCAAAAAGAGGATATTTCTGCTATTGCCTATACCCGTGGACCAGGCTTAATTGGATCTCTTTTGGTGGGCAACTCGTTTGCCAAAGGTTTTGCCACTGCACTGAACATTCCCATGGTAGAGGTAAACCACTTGCAAGCCCATGTGTTGGCGCATTTTATTCAAGAAGAAAACGAGCCTGCTCATTTGCCTGAGTTTCCTTTTTTGTGTTTGTTGGTATCGGGAGGTAACTCGCAAATTATTTTGGTAAAAGCGTATGACGATATGCAGATTATTGGTCAAACCATAGACGATGCCGCAGGCGAAGCCTTTGATAAGTGTGCCAAAGTATTAGGTGGTCCTTATCCAGGTGGTCCTTTTATCGATAAACTGGCAAAAGAAGGCGATGTTAATGCCTTTACCTTTAGCAAGCCCAATATTCCTGGATTCGACTATAGCTTTAGCGGGCTAAAAACCTCGTTCATGTATTCGATTCGCGACCGTTTGGCAGAAAATCCTAATTTCATCGAAGAGCGAAAAGCCGATTTGGCAGCATCCATTCAAAAAACAGTGGTGGATGTGCTGATGGATAAATTGCTAAAAGCATCGCGCCACTATGGCATCAAGCGTGTAGCGGTGGCAGGCGGTGTTTCTGCTAACAGTGCTTTGCGTGGGGCTTTTCAGGCATACGCCCAAAAATACGGTTGGGAAATTTTCTTGCCCAAATTCTCTTATACTACCGACAATGCTGCCATGATTGCCATTACGGCATTGTTTAAATACAAAGATGGTCTTTTTGATTCGATTGATTCTGTTCCTTTCTCGAAGGTGGTGATATAAATAAAATTGTTCATAGTTAGTCATCTGCAAGTGAATTTGATAGTTGGGGACGTGTGCAAAAAATGACATACCCAGATGGAGAGGTAGTTAATTATATTTACTATCCCAATGGGCAGTTGAGTTCCATGGTTGGTGAAAAAGACGGTATTGTTTATCCTTACCTCGCAGAGGTAGGTTACTCTGAGAGTGGACAAATAGCCTATAGAAGATTGGGTAACAATAGCGAACATCGTTATTTTTACGATAGTAAAGATAGATTACAAACATCAGTACTTCATCTTAATGGTGTGGTTCAATCAGAGAATCATTATTCGTATGATAAAGTAGATAATATTACATCTATTGTACAATCGAGTGAATATACGCAACGGTACTCATATGATGATTTAAATCGTCTCATAGCAGCTTCTGGATACGATAATACAGCTGTTGGAACTCCACAAAGTGCGTACATTATGACCATGGAGTATAACAATATGTCTTCACCTGTAAACTTTACGCAGGTAATTTCATCATTAGTAAATCCAAAATCTACAACATATTCTTATCATTATAGTAATGATTCTCAACCAAACGCACCTGTTCAAATAGGTGATATGCACTACACCTATGACGCAGCAGGTAATCCAACTTCTATTTTGGACGCTAACGGAATAGGCAAAGATATGGTATGGGATGCCGAAAACCGCTTACGCAGCATAAGCGACAGCCAAGAGGGATTGCACCATGCCTATGCCTACGACCA
>CALDQH010000035.1 GCA_937911935.1 uncultured Bacteroidales bacterium
TCTATTTTTTTGTGTGTAAAATTAAATTTTCCAATCGATGGTGGATAAATTGTGTTCACTTAAGAAATTGTTGCATTTTGAAAAGTGTTTGCAACCAAAAAAGCCGCGGTAAGAGGATAAGGGCGATGGATGGGGGGCTTTTAAGATTAAGTGTTTGGTGGCATCGATAAATTTGCTTTTACCTCCTGCATAGGCACCCCACAATAAAAATACCACGTTTTGTTTGGAATCGGAGATGGCTTTTATAACTGCATCGGTAAAGGTTTCCCACCCTTTGCCTTGGTGCGAACCTGCCATGCCACTGCGTACGGTTAAGGTTGCATTAAGCAACAGAACACCTTGATTAGCAAGGTATTGTAAATTACCCGATGTGGGCATGGATTTGCCCATATCATCGGCCATTTCTTTGCAAATGTTTAGTAGCGATGGAGGGAAAGGTACCCCCTCGTTTACCGAAAAGCACAAACCATGCGCCTGCCCTGCCCCGTGGTAAGGGTCTTGCCCTAAAATAACCACACGAACATCGTTAAAAGGACATGAATTAAAGGCATTAAAAATTTGGCCAGCAGGAGGAAAAATGGTTTGCGTTGCATATTCCTCTTTAACAAATTTGACCAACTGTTCAAAATACGGTTGGTCAAATTCTTTTTGTAATATTTTTTGCCAAGATGGCTCTATTCTTACTTCCATTTTAAAGTTTGGTAAGTCATTAGTTGATAAGCCAAACGAGCAGCCAAATAATCGGATGCTTTATCGACAGGATTGGGACACAATTCTACAATATCAAAGCCCACTACGTTTTTACTTGCAAATACACTGCGTAAAAAGTGCAACACTTGGTAGTAAGTTAATCCGCCTGGTTCGGGTGTGCCAGTTGATGGTAACACCGATGGATCAAAGACATCCAAATCGATGGTTACATAGACATTTTCGGTAAGGGTATCGATGGCTTTGGCTTGCCAATTGTTGTTGTCAAAAATTTGGTGCGCGTAAAACAAACGGTCTTTCTCAAAGAAAGGCAACTCTTCTACACATTGGCTACGAATGCCTACTTGGGTAATTTTGGCTACCTCTGCTGCACGGTTCATTACGCAAGCATGGTTGAGTTCAGAACCTTCGTACGAGGGACGCAAATCGGAATGTGCATCCAATTGCAATACGGTTAGATTATCGTATTTTTTAGCCATAGCACGAATAGCGCCAATGCTAACGGTGTGGTTACCACCAATGGTTACAGGAAATTTACCATCGTTTAATAAGGTAGTTACCTCTTGTTGCACCTTGTTGCAAAGAAGCTCGGGAGTACGGTCTTCGGTTACAAAAGGCAAGGTTGCAATGCCGTGTTTGTAGGCTTCGGTACCTGTTTCTACATCGTAGTTTTCTAAGGTGAACGATGCATCTAAAAAAGCTTCGGGGCCTTTATCGGCACCTTTTACCCACGTGCTGGTAGCATCGTAAGGTACGGGCAAAATAGCAAACTTGGCGTTTGCGTATTCGCGGTATTGTTCTTCAAAATCTCCAAAAATCATACTATTAATAACCTAAGATTTTTAACATAGACTTATACGACTGTTCTTTGGCAAATAGCTTGGTATAGTACTCGCCATCTTCGTCTAAGCCAATTACTACGTGCTTGGGCGATGGAATTAGGCAGTGTTGAATACCTCCAAAACCTGCCAACGATTCTTGATAAGCACCGGTATGGAACAAACCAATGTATTGTGGTTGCTCAGCTTTAGGGTCTATTTTAGGCAAGAAAATAGCGTTGTTGTGACCTGCACTGTAAAAATCTTCGCTGTCGCAAGTTAGACCACCAAGGTGAACACGTTGGTATTCTTTGTCCCAATTGTTAACGGCAAGCAAAATGTAACGTTGGTTTATCGCCCATGTATCGGGCAAAGTGGTAATGAAAGAACTGTCAATCATGTTCCACGATTCGCGGTCGTTTTGTTGTTTTTGATTAACAATGCTGTACAAAATAGCGCCACTTTCGCCTACGGTAAACGATCCAAATTCGGTAAAGATATTAGGTTCGGGCACACCGTTTAGGGTACAGATGTTTTTTATTTGTGCCACGATTTCTTCTGCCATGTACTCGTAATCGTAATTGTGATCTAAATGTGTAGCAATGGGGAAACCGCCACCAATATCCAAACTATCTAGTTCGGGACAAATCTTTTTAAGCTCGCAATACAGTTCTACAGCCTTGCTTAGTTCACTCCAATAGTAAGCGGTATCTTTAATACCAGTATTGATAAAGAAGTGAAGCATTTTAAGTTCAATTTTAGGATTGTCCTTAATTTTTTCGTAGTAGTATGGCAAGATATCGTTGTATCGAATACCCAAACGTGAGGTATAAAAATCAAACTTAGGTTCTTCTTCGGATGCAATACGAATACCTACCTTAAATTTATTTTCAGCTCCATTCAAAAGCAAATCCAATTCGAATTTATTATCCAAGATGGCAACCAAATTACTAAATCCGTTGTTGATTAAACTTTGGATATTTTCTACATACTGTGGACGTTTAAATCCGTTACATATAATATAGGTATCTTTTTTTAGATTGCCCGATTCGTATAAATTCTCAATTAAGTTGATGTCAAAAGCCGACGATGTTTCTACGTTTACACCGTTTTTAAGCACTTCTTCCATTACAAAAGAAAAATGCGAGCTTTTAGTACAGTAGCAATAATGATAATCGGCATTGTAATCTACCTTTGCCATTGCCACGTTAAACATTCTGCGTGCTTTTTGGATTTGCTGCGTGATGCGTGGCAAGTAAGTAATTTTAAGTGGAGTTCCATACTGCTCAATAATATCCATCAAAGGGATGTTATTGAAATACAATTCGTTATCAACAACTTGAAACTCGTCGGTAGGAAAATCTGCCGTTTGTTCAATTAAATCGATGTACTTGTTCTTCATCTTTTTGCCAATTAAAAGAAATCTAACTTAATTACTTTGCTAAAATTTTATCAATGTAACTCACTTACATTTTCTAATAACAGGGCAAATATAGGGATTATTTGTGAAAAACGGCGTAATATAGGCAAAAAAGTTAGGAGTGAGGAGTTAGGAGTTAGGAGTTTTGTACAAACCATATGCAGAGTCAGACTTGTTTGAATTCAGCATTAAGCATTAAAAGAGAAGAGTGCATTGTTCGGCGCAGCGTTCGCCGTCGATGGCGGCAGAGACGATACCACCAGCATAACCAGCACCTTCGCCACAAGGATACAATCCTTTTAATTGAACATGCTGAAGTGTCTGATTATCACGCAAAATGCGAATGGGTGCCGAAGTACGTGTTTCTACACCGATTAACATAGCCTCGTTGGTTAAAAACGCTTTACTCCATTTACCAAAGGCTTTAAAACCTTGTTGCAGACGCTTAGAAACCTCGGTTGGCAACAAGAAATGCAAAGGAGAAGACAAAACACCTGGCACATAAGATGTTACAGGTAAATTAAAAGACATTTTTCGATTGACAAAATCGACCATACGCTGCGCAGGTGCTACTTGACTCATACCACCATTTACATACGCATCGCGCTCCATAGTTTGCTGAAAACGCATGACATTGAACACAGGCGGAACATCTTTATCAAGTGGCAGATCTTCGGGGCGTACTTCGACCACCATACCCGAATTTGCCCATTTAGAGCCACGATTTGAGGGAGACATACCATTTACCACCACTTGTTCGGGTCCACTTGCAGCAGGGACCACAAAACCACCTGGGCACATACAAAACGAATAGACTCCCCTGCCCTCTGCTTGCGTAACAAAACTATATTCGGCAGCAGGCAAATACTCGCCACGTCCTTTGGGACTGTGGTATTGCATTTGGTCGATAAGCACTTGCGGATGCTCTAAACGCACTCCTACGGCAATACCTTTGGCTTCGATGGTAATTTGTTTGCGGTAAAGCATTTCATATACATCACGCGCAGAATGCCCCGTTGCCAAAATAACAGGTCCTAAAAAGGTCTTTCCATCGTGCGTTTCTACACCTTTTACCTCGTCATTATCGACAAGCAGATCGGTTACTTTGGTTTGAAAATGCACCTCACCACCACAGGCGATAATGCGCTGACGCATATTTTTGATTACATCGGGCAACTTATCCGTACCGATGTGTGGATGTACATCTACCAAGATATTGGGATTTGCTCCATGCTCGCAAAAGATAGAAAGAATGCGGTTTACATCGCCTTTCTTTTTACTACGGGTATAGAGTTTCCCATCCGAATAAGCACCCGCACCACCTTCGCCAAAACTGTAATTTGACTCGGGATCGACCATGTGCTGACGCGAAATTTGAGCGATATCTCGCTTGCGGTCGTTTACATTTTTACCACGCTCCAACACAATGGGGCGTTTATCCAATTCTATTAAACGCAAGGCAGCAAACAAACCAGCAGGACCTGCACCAACCACCACCACGGTTTCTTTATCGCTCACATCGTGGTAGTTGTTTTGCAACAACTGGGGCGCCGTGGGTTGCTCGTGCACAAACACACGTACTTTCAAATTGACAAATACCGTACGTTGGCGTGCATCAATAGAACGACGCAACACCCTAACAGCCGTAATGTCTTTTACAGCTATGGCTTTTTCTTGGGCAATGTATTCTTTTAAGAATTTTTCGGCCGATGCTATTTTTGGTAAAACGCGGATGTCGTATTCGTTAATCATGTTTAGTCGTTGAGTCGTTTAGGTGTTGAGTCGTTTATTTGTTCGCTTCGCTCACGATGAATCGATGAATCGGTGTTTTTTGATGACTAATCGACTAACCGACTAATCGACTAATCGGTGAATCGATATTTACTAAAAGCGAAAAAAGGGAACCGATTGGGGTTCCCTTTGTGTTTGCTTTGCGATGCTACAATTATTCTGCAGCAGCTTCAGCTGGAGCTTCTTCAGCAGCGGCTTCGGCAGCAGCTTCTTCTTGAGCAGCCAACAATTCAGCTTTTTTAGCAGCGATTTGAGCAGCTTTAGCTTTGTTAGCAGCTTTTTCAGCTTCCAAACGTTCTTTTGCAGAAGCTTCTTTGCTAGCAGCCAATTTAGCAACAACTTGGTCGTTTGCTTTGTCTTTACCAGCTTTCCAAGCTTCAAATTTTTGTTTTGCTACTTCTTCGGTAAAGGCGCCTTTTTTAACACCACCCATTAAGTGTTTCATCAACAATACACCTTCGTTCGACAAAATGTTACGAACAGTGTCAGTTGGTTGTGCACCACAGTTAATCCATTTCAAAGCAGCTTCGAAGTCTAAATTTACTGTCGCAGGATTGGTGTTAGGGTTGTAAGAACCAATGCGTTCAATAAATCTGCCATCACGTGGCGCTCTTACATCGGCTACAACAATGTGATAATACGCATAAGATTTGCGGCCGTGTCTTTGCAATCTAATTTTAGTTGCCATTTCAAATAATAATTTAAAAATTAATAACTTCAGTGCATTACTCGAATGCGGGGGCAAAGATAATGAAAATAAATGAGAGTTGAAAAAGGAGAAAGGAGATTTTTTTTTGACAAGCGGTTATTTCTGCATATAAATCGTTTGGGTGGGGAAAGCAAAGTTCCAACCTTTGGCATTGAATTGTTTCAGGATGGCAAGATTTACCAGGGTTTGGGTTTCAAAGATATCACTGCGACGTTTTATATAATAAATAAAGGTAATACCCAACGAAAAATCGCCATAAGTAGTAAACGCAACCACCACGTCGTTTTTGATGGTATTGATTTGAGTTGGCAATTGTTTGAGAAAATCCATGGCTTCTTGCATAGCTTCGGGGGTGGTATCGTAAGTCAAACCCAACACCAAGGTTATTTTACGGGCTTCTTCGGCAGTAACGTTTTCTATTTCGCTATCGACAATTTTGTAGTTAGGAATGGTCACCAACCTACCCTCTAAAGTACGGATACGGGTGCTTCGCATACCGATATCTTCGACAGTACCGTCAAAACCAGCTACCTTGATGCGCTCGCCCAACCTAAAGGGCTTATCCATAAAGATGGTAAAACCACCAAACATGTTTTTGATGGTGTCTTGCGCTGCCAAAGCAAAAGCGATACCACCGATACCCAAGGTCGTAAGCATGGCTGCTACATCAATACCGACCAAGGTAAGTGTCGTTATAATGGCTACAATCCAAATTACGCCCGACACAACCTTTTGTACCGCCTTCATAACATTTACATCCAACTTGGAGTTTTGTTTACCTTCGGCGTATGGCAACAAAAAATCGTCCAAAAAGTTGTTGATAAAACGGTTTAGAACCCAAGCAATATCGAGCGACAACAAAACCTTAAAAGCTATTTTTACCACAGACAGCGCTTCGGGCGGTAATACCACACAATGCATGGCTACGTAAATACCAAACAACACCAAACCGCACACAAAGGGCATTTGAAGCACATTGAGCATCATATCATCCACTTTGGAACGCGTTTTTTCTGCTTTTTTGCGCAAAAAACGTTTTTCTATCCATACCATCAATCTACCCAACAAGGCAGAGCCAATAATAATACCAGAAAACCATAGCCAATTGATCCAAGTGTTATTCTCTAACAAGAAGATAAAAAATGCTTTCATTTTGCTTTATAAGGATGATACATATTCATAACAAAGGTAATGTATTTACGACACACCACCAACCACAATCGTAACTAACGTTTAGTGAGTCGCTACATAATTAACAATCCACTCGCCCACTTGGGTAGTGCTGTAGGCTTTGCCATCGCCTGCCAAGTCGGCGGTTACGATGCCTGCATCCATAGAGGCTTGTACAGCTTCGCGAATGGTTCTACCCTCTTCTAACAAGTTAAAATGTTCCAACATCATGGCTGCCGATAAAATTTGTGCCAATGGGTTGGCGATATTTTTGCCGGCGGCTTCGGGCCACGAACCGTGAATGGGTTCAAAGACGGGTGTGCCGGTGCCAACCGAAGCCGACGGCAACAGGCCCATAGAGCCTGATATAACCGACGCTTCGTCGGTTAAAATATCGCCAAACGTATTTTCGGTTACAATCACATCAAAAAAGGTGGGCGAAAGGATAAGGCGCATGGCAGCATTATCCACGTACATGTAATCGACCGTTACTTCGGGATACAAAGGCGCCATTTCTTGCGCAATTTGTCGCCATAGGCGGCTCGATGCCAATACATTGGCTTTATCCACCACCGTTAGGTGTTTTTTGCGTTTTAAGGCATATTCAAAGCCTACTTTTAGGATGCGCTCAATTTCGGGACGTGTGTAGTAATTGGTATCAAAGGCTTTGTCGTTATCTTGGTATTTTTCGCCAAAATACATACCGCCCGTAAGTTCGCGGATGCAAATAAAATCGCTACCCTGCAAAATTTCTGCTTTGATGGGCGATTGGTGCATCACGTTTTTAAAACACTCAATGGGACGCACATTGGCAAACAATCCCAACTGTTTACGCATAGCAAGCAAGCCTTGCTCGGGGCGTTTGGGGGCTGTGGGGTCGTTGTCGTATTTGGGATGTCCTACTGCCGAAAAAAATACAGCATCGGCATTTTGGCATATCGCCAAGGTTTCTGCAGGAAAAGGATCGCCCAACAAATCGATGGCTTCGGCGCCACAATGAGCATACTGGTAGGTAAAACTATGTCCATACTTGTTAGCAATGGCGTTTAATACATCTACGCCTACTTTGGATATTTCGGGGCCGATTCCGTCGCCCGCAAGAACTGCAATTTTTAGGTTCATGGTGATTTGGTGATTCGGTGATACGGTGATTTGGTAATTTGGTGATTCGGTGATTCGTAAAAATGATTTTAAAGGTGGGAGTTCAAGGCGCACGACGCGCGAGAAACCGGAGTTTACTTGGTGAAATTCTGCGATTAAGCGAGAGGAGAATAAGTTTACTTATTATCCCGAGCGTGAGC
>CALDQH010000036.1 GCA_937911935.1 uncultured Bacteroidales bacterium
TCTTTCGCTCAACGATGGGTCTTTTAATTCCTTAAAACTCAAGCCAAAAATCAGTTCGGCAGAACCTTGCAATTGAATTTGAACCCCACCTGGACCGAACACCCTATCGGCTGCGCCGATATCAAATTTCATATCCGTTAGCGAGAACTGATTTTTTCGATCTTTCTCCTCGCGTGTGCGCTCCAAATAATACGATTGCATGGATTTTTGAGCAACATACTGCAAGTATTCTTCGCTGCTCAAATAAAAAGGAACGCCGAGTTCTTCTTCGCCAATGGTTGTATCAAAATAATACTTACCCGTTGCTGGGTCGTAATTGATTTGGGTTTGAATGTTACTTGGGGTGGGCAAATCGACGGGCGATTGCGTAGATAAATCCTCGTGCGATTCGGCGTAGTTTTTAGAAATAGGATAACGCAACTCTGCAGACGACTCCTCGTCCACCGACGGGTCGGCAATTTCTTCTTGTTGCGCAAAAATAGCCTGCGATGCTACAAACATCACAAGCAAAGCAAAACAAAAACGCATGTATCGATTCAACAATTCCAACTCCTACAACAGTTTTAGGGCCTTCTTAATCACTTGTTCTACAGAAAGTGCAGGTTCGTCGGACAAAATTTTTGCAACTGCCTTTTGCGACTGAGTAGATGCAAATCCTAACATAGATAGGGCTGCCACTGCTTCGGAAGCAATTTGTTGATTAGCTGTAGCAGCAACAGGCGTTACCACATTTGATGCTACATCTAATTCTTGTATCTTGTCTTTTAGATCAACCAATATACGTTGTGCCGTTTTTAAGCCAATACCCTTTACCGATTTAATGGCTTGCACATTTTCTGTTTGTATGGCTTGACACAATTCTGCCGACGATAGCGAAGACAAAATCATGCGTGCCGTGCCTGCTCCTACCCCCGATACAGAAATCAACAACAAAAACATCTTTCTCTCTGTAGAGGTAGCAAAACCGTATAGCACAAATGCATCTTCGCGAATTGATTCGTATAAGAATAATTTGGCTACCGATTTATCTTGTATAGCGCTATACGTTTGCAGCGATATATTAACCATATATCCCATGCCTTGGTTTTCTACCACCACATAGGTAGGAGTTATTTCTACTATATCACCTTTAACGTATTCTAACATCTTGTTATATGCCTACAAGTTTGAGCCGACAAAATTAGCACAATTCCATAAAACCTGCAATATATCAACGTAGTAATGGCAAAAATCGTATTTGATTTTTTGTTAAATAGGGTTAAAAATTACGTCCATAAAAAGCAACCGCAGTAGGAATATCTCCTGTAACAACATCCCACAATAATTTGCCGTTTGCATCCAAGTAAAACAGCCTTCCTGGAGTGACAAAATCGACTGCATCCATCATAACAATATCACCCGTATGGGGATGTACTCCCAAGGCATAAGGATAAACAATCTGGCTTTGCACCTCGGGCGATAAGAAGGATTGTTCGTGCACCTGACCTGCATTTAACGAGAGTTTGTAATAAGTAAATACCATAGTCGGAGCATACTGAATATCAATAATATACGCTATATCATCTTTGATTGCATACGAAGTTACACCCTTGTTTAATGCCACCGCTGTTTTAGTCTCGGTATCAAGTGCGTATAAATTAGGAGCCACGTCGGCATAGTTTCCCCTGCTACTCACGTAAATGGTTCCATTGGATGCCATAAACATACGATGCAGGTTAATGGCCACGGGTATTTTCTCTACCTCGGTAAAGGTTGCCAAATCTACTACCGAAACGGTATTGTCATAATTTTCGGGCGTATAACCACCCGAATTGGCTACGTACAATTTGCCGCCTTTAACAACCATTTCTTCGGGCTGACGACCTACTATTACTTTTCTGCCCAATTCGTAGGTAGTTGTATCCATCTCTACCACATAGCCCAATTGCTCATTGCCCATACCAATGGGACCGGCAAAAGAAGTAAAATAAGCTTTTCCGTCGGCAAACGTAACCGCACGCACATTAGGTATTTCTACTGCTGCCAAATGCCTACCTGTTTGAGCACTGATTATTTCGACCAAATTAGAACCATTCAACAACACATATAATTTGCTGCCGTATAGTTGCATTGCCATCCCCACATCGCCCAACTCGCCAATGATACTTGGGTTGCGTTTTGGGAAAATATCGTTTTCAAAGTATCCTGTTGTATAATTAAAATTGTCTAACGTAGCCTTGTTGGCTCCCATCGTTCCTTCGTTTAGCACATAAAAACCTTGATACGACGGATTTGCATCTGGTTGTGCCACTTGATAACCTTGCGGAGCAGGAGGTTCGGCGCAAGACAACATAACAAAGCCCATCAAAAGGGCATACCAATAATTCTTTTTCATATTCTATATTTGATTATTATTCAACAATCACTTTGAGTGTAACTTTTCCGTTGATACCAGGCATGGGATAACCACGAACCACTTCGTACTGTGCATTGGTTAGGTTATTTACATCGACCGAGGCATAAAAACGACATCGTTTGTATGCAAACTCTTTGGACAAGGATAAATCGTGCGTAGAAAATGGTTCTACGTAATTGGCTGGTATATTGGCACTTTGCATGTATCGATCGCCTGTATAAATAAAACTATAATGCAAATGCCAACCTTGGTAGCCCAACTGCAACAAAGCAGACAAACTGTGCCATGGAGTATAAGGAATTTGCCCGCCGTAGTATGGACTTTCGGGACGGGTTATGTCCTGCGCTTGGGTAAATGTATAGGTCGCTTTTAAGTCTAAGGTCCAATCCTCACACCATCGCAACCCCAGATCCCAACTTACATCAGCACCGATAATGCGCACCTTTCCAATATTCATCATTTGCCATCTAAACGGATTGGCAGCAGGCGTGGATACAATTTTATTGGTCACATAGTTGTAATAAGCATCCGCTTGCACACCCATCGATTCCAACACTTTTCCTGCTTTTTGATAGCGATAAGTTACGCCCAAATCCACTTGATGCACATACTCGGGTTGCAAAGACGAATTGCCGATAAACGTATAATACAAATCGTTAAACGTAGGCATGCGAAATACCTTTTTATAAAAGGCACGAATATCGAACAACTGATTGGCGATAGGCCTAACAGACAACACCACAGAAGGTGTTAAAACATTTCGATTGGGCGATGCCACACCGTTTTTTACACTCTCGTTTACAAACGTACCCAGCAGAGCCGCCTGCAATTTTAAAAAGTCCCATTTAAAATCGGTTGCCACCGACACCAAACCCGTAAGGCGCGTAGGATAAGCAAATTTTTCGAGGTCTGCCCCCAAATAATTCCACTGAAAATCGGCAGAAACTCCCACTTTCCACCATCGATACAATTCGAATGCATTGGCAAGAGAGATATACGTTTCTTGTTGTTTGTAGGTATGATCTATATACTGCGAAACTGTATCTGGATTCAAATAGCGGGTATAATCGTAGGCATATTTAGCTTTTAGCAACAACTCGTAAAACGACAATACTTGTTTGTTAAACGAGGCTTGCACAAAAATGTTATTGTCCCATTGGCGTTGTTCGTGCGCATATACGTTGCGTGCCACATAACCAGGGAGTCCACGCTCGGAGTAGTAATTATACATTTGGGCTTTCCAACTACCTTTGTACATTTGTCCAAAAACAGCTGCTTCGGCACGTACAGCATTGATATCCGCATTTTCGCGCACCATAACCGTATCATACAGCACTGTTCCGTCTGGGGCTTTCTTTTGATTGCGAAAATGATAACGACCCGTTGCATACGTATATTCGGCACTCACAGACGAAGTTACCTTATCTGACCATTTTTGTTGCCACAACAAAGATGGATTCGCCAATCCAAACGACCCAGCCTTCATGGTTGCTGTAAATCGTGTTTTACCTTGCGTAAACTGGGGAACTTTGGTGGTTAAATAAATAGTACCTGCCGCACCATAATCTTTTGCCGATTGCAGAATGTCGGTTTTTTGTCCATTATAGAGTTTTATTTCCTCTAAATTATCAACCGAAAATCGACCCAAATCAATTTGTCCGTTTTGCCCATTGCCCAACTGGATTCCATAGTAA
>CALDQH010000037.1 GCA_937911935.1 uncultured Bacteroidales bacterium
GTTGATTATTCAGGCTTCGCCTTCATGATTTTGCTCCCGCTCGGCATAATCAATGTAACATTGCTTCTGCTCTCGCTTACTCGCAAAATTCACCGATTCACCGATTCGCCGATTCACCGGAGCATCGCAAGCTTGGCTTGCGATGCGACTTTAATCAAACTTAATCGCTTTGGCAGGACTAATTTTGGCAATGACAAGCGAAGGTAGTAGCATCATGCTCAACGTGATAACAGCAACACCTACGTTTAATAAAATCCAGGGTAGTAGGTTAAGCTCAATGGGAACGGTATTGACAAAATAGATGGCAGGATCTAACTGAATGATGCCAAAGTGGTACTGTGCCCAACACAAAAACAAGCCTATTGCATTGCCCCAAATCATGCCTTTGCCAATAAGGTAAGATGCTTGGTATAAAAAGATTTTTTGGATGGTCCAATTGTTCGCACCCAATGCCTTTAACGTGCCAATTAAGTTGGTTTTGTCCAAAATTAAGATCAAGATGCCCGATATCATGGTAAAACCAGCTACCGATATCATCAGAATCAAAATTACAATCATGTTCATATCCAAAAGTCCCAACCAATTAAATATTTGGGGTTGTAACTCTTGCATGGTGCGTGTGTAATAGGGATTTTCGTACCCACTTCCGTAGGTTCTGGCTGTTAGTTGAAAAATATCGTAAGCACTTTCGCTCATTTTATTCCAGTCGTATAAGCCAATCTCAATGCCACTTACTTGGTTCTCTTTCCAATTGTTAAGTTGTTGGATGTGCCTCATATCTCCCCATATAAACATTTTGTCAAATTCTACCAATCCTGTGTTGTAAATGCCACAGATGGTAAATTTTCGTACCCTGATGTTGTCCTGGATAAAGTAGGCAAGAACTCCATCGCCTATGTTTAGTTGTAGTTGTTTGGCAGTTTCTTCCGATAACAGAACTTCGTTGCTCGCAACGCTATCTGTTAGGTTGGGTAGTGTCCCTGCTGTGAGGTTGTCGGATATAAATTGCCAATTGTATTGGCTGTTTACTCCTTTTAGCACAATGCCTTCAAAATCTTGGGTGGTCTTTAAGATGGTAGGTTTTACGGCAAAAGGCTCAACCTGTTTTACGTTCGATAAGTTTTTGATTTGTTGTACAATGGTATCGTTTATTGTAATGGGAGGCATCTCGTAGGTTTGGTTGTTGGTGAGTGCCGAAATTTGAATGTGCGACCCAAAACCAAATACCTTTTGGCTGACTTCGTTCTGAAATCCCGTTACAACTGCCAAAGCAACAAGCATAACCGCCATGCCCAAAGCAATGCCAATGGTGGCAATTCTAACGGCTGGCTTCGATACGCTTTTTCTATTTTTCTCGGAGGGTTGAAAATGAATGCGGCGAGCTATAAAATGCGATAAGCTCATGGCTATACGGTGGTTCTACCGGGATATACTTCCAAAGCTTTGCGTAAAACGATGAGTGCTTTTGCTAAGTCTTCTTTGTTTAGAACGTACGCCAAACGAACCTCGTTTCTGCCTACATTGTTCATGGTGTAAAAGCCCGATGCAGGAGCCATCATGACCGTTTGTCCTTCGTACTCAAAATCGCTCAACAACCACGCACAGAATTTGTCGCTGTCATCAATGGGTAGGCGAGCTACGGTATAGAAAGCACCCATGGGAATAGGAGAATATACGCCTGGAATACGATTTAGTCCGTCAATGAGGTACTTGCGGCGTTCTACGTATTCGTTGTACATTTCGAGCATGTATTCTTCTTCGGTGTCGATAGATGCTTCTGCTGCAATTTGTCCCACCAAAGGAGGCGAAAGACGTGCTTGGCAGAATTTCATGACACTTTCTTTTACCTCTTTGTTTTTGCACACCAAAGCACCAATGCGGATACCGCATTCGCTATAACGTTTCGAAACCGAGTCAAACAAAACTACGTTGTCTTCAATTCCTTTTAAATGGAATGCCGAAATGTAAGGTGCACCTGTGTAGCAGAATTCGCGGTAAACTTCGTCCGAAAATAGATACAAATCGTATTTCTTGACCAAATCGCGAATTTTGTTCATTTCTTCTTTGGTGTATAGGTAACCCGTTGGGTTGTTGGGGTTACAAATCAAAATCCCTTTGGTTTTTGGGGTGATAAGTTCTTCAAATTTTTCGATGGGAGGTAGCGCAAAACCGTCTTCGATGCTCGATACAATGGGTTTGATGACTGCTCCTGCGCTAATGGCAAAGGCGGTGTAGTTGGCGTATGCAGGCTCGGGTACGATAATCTCGTCGCCTGGATCTAAACAAGCCATAAAAGCAAAGTTTACTGCTTCTGAGCCACCAGTGGTTACAATGATGTCGCTTTCGTCAACTTGAATCTTAAAGCGTTTGTAATACTCAGCTAACTTAAGACGAAGCGATTTGTAGCCATTACTGGGGCTATATTCCAAAATTTCACGATCAATGTTGCGAATCGCTCGTAGTGCCACTTCGGGAGTTTTTAAGTCGGGTTGACCAATGTTCAAGTGGTACACTTTTATCCCACGTTCTTTGGCTTGATCTGCCAAAGGAACCAATTTTCGAATGGGCGATTGCGGCATTTGTTGTCCGCGAAGCGATGTTTTAGGCATATAATTGATGTAAAATAGTAAAATTTAGTCGCAAAAATAATCAAAAAAAATCAAATTTGAAAGAGGCGACCCTGAAATGCTTTTCTTTCTCGAATCCGTGCTTCTAATTTGTGTACAAATTCGTAGTTTTTTAATTGCCAATTGGGAGCAATGCGCCATTTGTCGGGCGATTGAGAAACAAAACGTTCAATGCAGATGTTGGGGCGTAATCGCTCCATAAAGTCAATGCAAAGGTCTATGTATTCGTCGCAAGAAAACAGCGGAATTGAATGAGGATTGTGCATGTATTGTTCGGCTAATGCGGTGTTTTGAATAATTTGCAGTTGATGCAATTTAATCATATCAATGGGTAAATGTGCCATTTTATCGGCACTTTCCAGTATCTTTTCTCTATTTTCTCCAGGAAGACCCAAAATAAGGTGTGCTGCGGTTAAAATCCCCATGGAATGGGCTCTTTGAATGGCATCGACACTGGTTTCGAAATTATGTCCTCGGTTGATGCGTGCGAGTGTGTCGTTATGGGTGCTTTCTACGCCTAATTCTAACAAGATGAAGTGCTTTTTGCTTAGTGTTGCTAACAAATCCAATACTTCCGGTTCTACGCAGTCGGGTCTTGTTCCAATAGAGAGTCCTACTACGCCTTCTACAGAAAGGGCTTCCTGATAGCATTGCTCTAAACGTTCGATGGGAGCGTATGTGTTGCTGTATGCTTGAAAATAGACGATAAATTTGTTGTATTCGGGCTTGTGTGCAAAGAATTGTTTGCCTTGTTGAATTTGGGTGGTAATGGAGTTACCTTGTAAGCAATAGTCGGGGCTAAAAGAGCGATTGTTGCAAAAACTGCATCCCCCTGTGCTGATTTTTCCATCGCGGTTGGGGCACGAAAAACCCGGATAAACCGATATTTTTTGTATTCGTTCAGCAAAAAACTGACGCATAAATTGCGGATAGGTATAGTATGGAGCTGTGTTCATGGTGCAAATGTAAAGAATCTTGTATAATTTGCCAAAAACGAAAATTGTTGGCTAAAAATTAGGGGAATTCGCTAATCTTTGTTATATTTGTTCTGTTAAAATTTGCAGTGATGACTTTCTCTACACAAGATTTAGAACAAATTCGTCAAAAAGGCATTGATATTGAGGTTGTTGAATCTCAAATCAAAAGGTTGTCGCAAAATCCTCCTGTGCCCAAGTTGCTAAGAACAGCAACTTTGAGCGATGGTATTCTGCTTTTTGATGAGAAAGAAATTGATGCGTATGTGGCCACCTGGGATGCTTATTTGCATCGAGCAAAGCGTGATGTAACACATTTTGTGCCCGCCTCTGGTCATGCGAATCGATTCTTTAGGGATTTATATCAGTTTTTGCGTTCGGATAATAGCGAACCCAAAACAAATTTCGAAAAGAACTTTTTTAAACACCTGCCTAGTTTTGCATTCTACAACGAATTAAATAAATGTTGTTTGGATGTTTTGGGTAAAGGTGTTGAGCAACTCATGAAAGAGGGTAGGTACAAAACCATCGTTTTGTTGATGCTTACCGAAGAAGGGTTAAATTACCAAGCGCTTCCAACGGCGTTGTTCAAATTTCATACCGATCAATCGCATCGATTGCAAAAATACTTGCCAAAGAAATTAGCTACTTATTACAATTCTTTCGAAGATATTCGTACGCCCTTGCAAGAAACCTTGTACGAGAGCGCTATGATTTCTGGGGTAAAAGGCGGACATATCAATGTTTGCTATACCGTTCAACCCGAATATCGTGATTTAATTCGTGGCTATTTGCGCGATTTTAAATTGCCCATCGAAAAGAAAATGGGTATTTCTGTTAATATAACGTTGCCTCAACAAGAAGCATCTACTGATAGCATTGTGCTAACCGATAACAACGAATTATATCGCGATAAAGAAAATAAATTGGTCTTTGCACAAGGTGGACACGGAACGTTGTTGCCTATTTTCAACGACCTAAAAGGCAATGTTATCTTTATCAAAAATATCGACAACGCCACGCCCGATCCACTCAAAAAAATGAGCGTTCGATACAAAAAATTATTGGCAGGTGTGATGGTGCATACGCAAAAGAAAATAAATCGTTTTATGCGTATGTTAGAAAAAGAAGATTTGCCAGATGATCAATTGATCGAAATTATACACTTTGTTGAGAATGTGCTTAACGTAAAACATCCCAATATTTTACGTGTAGAAAAATCCGAACAAGTGCGTTACTTAAAACAAAAACTGAATCGTCCGTTGCGTGTATGTGGGGTGGTAAAGAACGAGGACGAACAAGGTGGTATGCCCTGTTGGGTTACGGGTAACGATGGTACAGTTTCGCTTCAATTTGTCGAATATTACCAAGTAAGTGGTGATGCCGACAAATGCAGAAAATTTGAATCAAGTACCCACTTTAACCCCGTTGATATAGTGTGTTATGTAAACGACTATAAAGGCAAACGCTTTGATTTTAGTGGATTTGCCGATATGTCGTCGTATATGGTACTTCCCAAACAATTAAACGGAACTTCGGTTAAGCATTTAGAAGAATCTGGATTGTGGAATGGTGGTATGGCAGACTGGAATACGATTTTGGTCGAGGTGCCTATTAAAACCTTTAATCCCGTAAAAACTATTAACGATTTATTACGTCACGAACATCAAAATACTTAATTTATGGACTTGAAGCTAATCCAAAATGACAGCTGGTTAGAGCCTTATCGTCACGCTATCGAAGGACGATACAATTATGCCATTCAACGTGAAAAAGAATTAACAGGCGGAAAGAAAAAATTATCCGATTTTGCATCGGGTTATTTGTATTTTGGCTTGCACAAAACCAACGATGGCTGGGTTTTTCGCGAATGGGCACCTAATGCAACCGAAATATTCTTAGTAGGTGATTTTAATAATTGGCAACGTCAAGATAGTTACAGATTAAGACGCAAAGATCATGGTGTTTACGAAGGTGTGTTCCCCGAAAATGCCATGAAACATGGCGACCTCTATAAGTTGGTTGTATGTTGGAACGGTAGTTGTGGAGAACGTATTCCTGCTTGGTGTCGTCGTGTGGTACAAGACGAACAAACCAAAATTTTTAGCGCACAAGTATGGAATCCAGAAAAACCATACGTGTTTGTCAATAAAAAATTTAAACCCAAAACCGATCCTTTGATGATTTACGAATGCCATATTGGTATGGCAACCAATCAGGAAAAGGTAGGTACGTATGCCGAGTTTACACGTGATGTATTGCCTCGTATTCAAAAGGCAGGTTACAATTGCATCCAAATCATGGCCATTCAAGAGCACCCTTATTATGGCTCGTTTGGTTATCATGTTTCTAGTTTCTTTGCTGCTTCGTCGCGTTTTGGTACTCCCGAAGAATTAAAAGAACTAATCGATACGGCACACGGCATGGGCATTGCTGTTATCATGGATATTGTTCACTCGCATGCGGTTAAAAACGAAGTAGAAGGTTTAGGACGTTTTGATGGTACTCCTTATCAATATTTCCACGAAGGTGGCAGACGTGAACATCCAGCATGGGATTCGCTTTGTTTTGACTATGGTAAAAACGAGGTAATGCATTTCTTGCTATCTAACTGCAAATATTGGTTAGACGAATTCCAATTTGATGGTTTCCGTTTTGATGGTGTGACCTCTATGTTGTATCGTAGCCATGGTTTGGGCGAAGCATTTAGCGGTTATGCCGACTATTACAACCTAAATCAAGATGGCGATGCTATTTGCTACCTTACTTTGGCCAATAAATTGATTCACCAGGTAAAACCAGGTGCTATTACCATTGCCGAAGAAATGAGCGGTATGCCTGGTTTGGCAAGTAAATTCGAAGACGGTGGTATGGGCTTCGATTACCGCATGGCTATGGGTATTCCCGATTTGTGGATTAAATACATCAAAGAATATACCGACGAAAACTGGAAACCAGGTCACTTGTTCTGGGAATTAACCAATCGTCGTCGTGACGAAAAAACCATTAGTTATGCCGAGAGCCACGACCAAGCATTGGTAGGCGATAAAACCATTATCTTCCGCCTAATTGATGCCGATATGTACTGGCACATGCAAAAAGGCGATGCTACCTATATGGTCGATCGTGGTATTGCACTACATAAAATGATTCGTCTGCTAACAGCAAGTACCATCAATGGTGGTTACCTAAACTTTATGGGCAACGAATTTGGCCACCCAGAATGGATTGACTTCCCCCGCGAAGGAAACGGATGGTCGTACAAATACGCTCGTCGTCAATGGGAATTAGTAGATAATCCTAACTATTTGTACCAAGGATTGGGCAAATTTGACGAAAGCATGCTAAAATTGATTACTTCCGAAAAGAAATACCAAGAAATACCTTTGTATAAATACTGGGATAATTCGGGCGATCAAGTATTGGCATACGGTAGAGATGATTTGTTGTTTGTCTTCAACTTCCATCCTTACAATTCGTTTACCGATTACGGCATGTTAGTACAACCTGGTGAGTACGAAATGATTTTGAATACAGACTCTCCCGAATTTGGTGGATTTGGTTTGTGTGACGAAGCGATTCACCACTTTACCATGCCTTCTTCTGACGATCCTGATAAAGGATGGTTGAAATTATACATCCCTTCGCGTACCGCATTTGTGTTGCGCCGTATTCAAAACAAAAAGAAGAAAAAATAAACATGTTTTCTACTGACCATAAACAGTTGGCAATACTGATTGACCCTCATAAAGGGGGCAATCAGTTGGACCAATTGTTACCTTTGTTGCAAAAGAATCCACCACACTACATTTTGGTGGGGGGTAGTATGGTTAGTAATACAACTACAACGGTTATCGAAACCATACGTCAGTATGTATCGGTACCCGTTTTGTTATTTCCTGGCAGTGCTGCTCAATTTTCTCCCGCAGCCGATGCCTTGATGTATCTTTCGCTTATATCGGGACGTAATCCCGATTTTCTCATTAGTCAGCATGTTCAATCGGCTATGCAGGTATATCAATACCAAATGCCAGTTATTCCGGTTGGCTATATGTTGGTAGAAAGCGGTTCGCTTACCAGTGTACAATACATTAGCAATACACAGCCCTTACCTCGAACCAAAAATGACATAGCGGTGGCAACAGCCCTTGCCGGTCAATATTTGGGTCAAAAAGCAATCTATTTAGAAGGGGGTAGTGGTGCCTTACATGCTGTTCCTACGGATATGATTCGCGCAGTAAAAGCGCATATCTCTATTCCATTGATAGTAGGTGGTGGTATTAAAACACCCGATGCCATGGCAGATGCCTTTAAAGCAGGTGCAGATGTTGTGGTAATTGGTAATGTGTTAGAAGAAAATCCAGCTCTTTATACAGAATTAGTGCAGCAGTTGGCTTTGCTGTAGCTTTTTGTAGATGCCGTTTTCGAGTTGCATAAGTTCGGCATGTGTGCCACGTTCTACAATTTCTCCTTGATCCAAAACGCAAATTTCATCCGCATTTTGCACGGTTGACAAACGGTGTGCAATCACAATAGTGGTGCGGTTCTTCATGAGGTTTTCCAAGGCTTCTTGTACTAGTTTTTCGGATTCTGTATCCAATGCCGATGTGGCTTCGTCTAAAATTAAGATAGGAGGATTCTTAAGGATAGCACGTGCAATGCTGATGCGTTGACGTTGACCGCCCGAAAGTTTGCAACCGCGGTCGCCAATGTTGCTGTGGTAACCGTCTTCTGTTGCCGATATAAAATCGTGTGCATTGGCAATCTTAGCGGCAGCAATGACTTGCTCCATGGTCGCATTTTCGACACCAAAGGCAATATTATTGAAGAAGCTGTCGTTGAATAGGATGGCTTCTTGGTTGACATTCCCCATTAAACTACGCAAATCGTGTAAAGTCACATCCTTAATGTTTACACCATCGATGCAGATTTCTCCTTCGTTTACATCCCAAAAACGGGGTAGTAGGTCCACCAAGGTTGACTTACCAGAACCCGAAGTTCCTACAATGGCAATGGTTTTGCCACGCTGAATTTTCAAGTTGATCTTCTTCAATATCCAATTATGGGTGTACTTGAAACTAACGTTCTTGTATTCAATAACGTCGTTAAATTCATCCAATTTTTTGGGGTTTTCGGGCTCTTTTATGGGATTTTTGGCCGATAAGATTTTATCGATACGCTCTAACGATGCTAATCCTTTTCGAATGTTGTAGCTGGCTCTTGATAACTCTTTTATCGGATTGATAAGGCTGTAAAAAATGAGGATGTAGTAAATAAAGACAGATGCTTCAAAAGTACCATTTGAGTTCAAAATGAGGTAACCACCATAACAGATGACAATGGCAATGATGGTAGTTCCCAAAAATTCGCTCATGGGGTGAGCCAGAAATTGTCTGCGGATTACTTTAATAGCGGTTTTTCTTATTTTGTTGGTCTGTTTAAAGAAACGCTCTGATATTTTCAACTCTGCATTGAATGCTTTAATAATACGCATTCCTCCTAATGTCTCTTCTATCTGTGATGTAAGAGCTCCCTGTTCTTTCCCTACTTCGAGCGATTCTTTTTTTAGGTTCTTTCCAACCATCCCCATAATACTACCAGCTATGGGAAGAAGAATAAGAACAAATACTGAGAGTTCCCAATTTACTAGAAATAGTACAACAAAATAAATGACGATGATGAGTGGGTTTTTTACTAATATTTCCAAAGAACCGACCACGGAAGCATCTATGTCAGCAATGTCATTGCTCATGCGCGACATAATGTCGCCCTTTTTTTCCTCCGAGAAGAAGCCAATGGGTAGCGTTACTATCTTTTTGTAGATGGCATTGCGCAAATCGCGCATAACACCCACTTGGAAGAAGGCAATGAATAGTACGCTAAAATAGTATGCAATGACCTTTAAAAAGGTAAATAAAATAAGGACAAGCGAAAGCATAATGAGTGCTTTCACCTGTCCGTGTACCATTACAAATTCGGTAACGTAGTAGTATAAGTTGTTTTTGAGTGCACCAAATAGTTCTGTAGCAGGTACATCCAATGATACTAACTGATATACATCGTTACGTGTTTTGAACAAAATTTCCAAAATCGGAACAAATAGCGCAAACGAAAACAAACTCAACAGTGTTGATAAACATCCAAAAAAGAATACCCCTAAGGCCTCTTTTTTATAGTTGGGCAGAAATCGTTTTAAAATTCCCAAAAATTTATTCATGGCGCTATCTGTCTAAATTGCATTAGATACCCGTGTAAGAGTAAGGCGAAATAGCGCGCAATTCGGCTTTTACGCTTTCCGAAACGTTCAATCCTTCAATAAATTGAGCAATGGATTGTTCGTTTACTACATCGTTGGTACGGGTAAGTTCTTTTAAAGTTTCGTAAGGTTTTGGATAGTTTTCGCGACGCAAAATAGTTTGAATGGCTTCGGCTACTACGTTCCAGCAACCTTCTAAGTCTGCTTTAATGGCTTTTTCGTTCAATAATAGTTTGCCTAACCCTTTCATGGTGCTGGCAATAGCCAATACAGAGTGTGCCAAAGGTACACCAATGTTACGAATAACGGTAGAGTCGGTTAGGTCGCGTTGCAAGCGCGAAACAGGCAATTTGTGCGCCAAGTGTTCCAAAATAGCGGTCGATATACCCAAGTTACCTTCCGAGTTTTCAAAGTCAATGGGA
>CALDQH010000038.1 GCA_937911935.1 uncultured Bacteroidales bacterium
AATTCATATTTCAGACGTTTCTGTACAGCTGCATCGTCCTGCTTGTTATATTCATGACTTTGGATCACTTCCGAATGGAGGAAAAGATTGTGTGGCATCACCACAGCACCTAAAACACTCATAATATACTTTGCTTGATTATATTGTTTTATAGCTGAATCACCAAATGGTAAACTCTCTGCAGGACAATCAAATGTACCACCATGTTTAATAACATTTCGTATTTGATTTGTTTGATGTTCATGGATATTCGATAGAGGAAATGCTGTTTTATTTAATGTTTCTTTAGCATCAAATTCAATATATTTTCCTTTATATAATCCATTATAGTCTAGCGTTGATTGTTCTTTAAAATAAGCTTTTTCTATTATTTTTTTGTGATTCTTATAAGATACATCAACTACACCGATAGGAGTAGGTTTCTTATAGATTAATGCTTTATCGTTTCTTAAATAATATTCGTTACTTATATTAAGAGCATTTTCTAAGTTCATTCCACGGTTGCTATGAGATACACTTAATTTAGTGTAACTTTTCTTAATATTATTCGGATATTGCACTTTTAATCACCTTAATTAATTATACTATATAAATATAATAAAATATAGTAGTTGACAATATTAGAAATTGTAATTTTACGTGTGTTTTGCAGTCTAATTTAGTGGAGTTTTTTTGTATTTTGTCTAATATAATGAAATATATGTGAAAATTGATTATTATCTTTTTGAAAGGAAATAAAATAATGAAAGCTGAATACTTTATACAAGACATGATAGATATGGTAAAAGAGGTACAAGGCAAATTGATGAATTTGTCGCAACTTTCATTTGGTGAGGCGTTTAGCAAATCCATAACCCAACTGTCATCGGGTAGTTTTAATACAGCTTGCTTTGACAGTAAAAAACTAACCGACCACCACGCCATCATTCCTACCTTTCAGCACATGAATTTGTACGGGAATTTAACCGATATCGAAAAGAAAATCTACCAAATGGTTTGTTTTCAATTGGTTATGGCATTGCTTCCTGTCTGCAAAAAAGAAATTTTAGCCTATAAATTTCATTTCTCGGACGATAATGAATTGCTTGAGGCATCGGGTACAACCATAAAAGAAGCAGGTTGGCGTGCCGTACTAAGCAAGGATGCCATAGATGACGATGCAGAAAGCGAAGAAAAACAGCTGCTCCCCAACCTAAAAAAAGGCGAACAAGTGCAGCTAACAGGTTCTCGTATCAAAGAGGGAATGACCAAAAAGCCAGCCTTGCTTACCGAAGCTACCTTGTTGAAAGCCATGGAAACGGCTGGCAAACAATTAGACGATCCAGAGGCAGTGCAAGCCATGAAAGATTGTGGTTTAGGTACCCCTGCTACACGTGCCAACATCATCGAAACTTTGTATAAACGTGCCTACATTGTCAACGAGAAAAACAAATTGGTTCCTACCGATATAGGTATGCAGGTTTATGAACTTACCAGCGACTTGCCCATTGGCAACCCTGCTTTAACGGGCGAGTGGGAAAAGAAACTCAACCTAATGGCAAAAGGTGAATACGAGGTAGAAGCCTTTTACCAAGAAATCATCCAATTTACCAAAACTGAAACCGCCCGCCTACTTAACGACGGCAAAACGGTGCAAACAGGCACCATAGAGGGTATCAAATGCCCCGTTTGCGGAGGTCGCATCAAAGAAACCGAAAAAGCATTTGGCTGTTTGGGCTATAAAGATGGGTGTAAATTTGTGTTGTGGAAAGACGTTGCTAAAAAGAAATTAACCGAAAAACATTTGCGCCAAATCATCGAAAATGGCATGACCGATGTGATCAAAGGTTTTACCAGCAAAGCAGGAAAACCCTTTGATGCACGCTTAAAATACAGCCCCGAACAGCAAAAAATGGTGTTTGACTTTACGCCCGAACAAATAGGGCAGTGTCCCGTTTGTGGCAAAGAAATTATAGAGGGCAAACGTGGATTTGGCTGTAGTGGTTACAAGGAAGGATGCACCTTTGTAGTTTGGAAAGAGCAAAACGGCAAAGAATTATCTTCGTCGCAAGTGGGTAGGCTTTTAAAAGGCGAAACCCTATCGCTTAAAGGCTTTGTAAAACAAGATGGCACCAAATTTGATGGCAAATTAAAACTGGTAGAAGCGCCCGACGATAAGCATCTTTACAGGGTGGAATGCGAAGAAGTAACCCCCTCGGACGGTAAAAAGAAGAAAACTACCAAGAAAGATGATGCGCCTCAATAGACTCGTGTAAAAATGTAGAGGCAGATTGTTTAAATTTTTCAACCGATTCGGTGGTGAAAAAAGTGCAGATTCCCTTTTTGTCCAACCTGCTATCCATTTCTGGATGTCTATCCAAATAGTCTTTTAGACTTTGGGCAATGATAGTTCCTTGTGAGATAATTTGCATGTGCTCTGGCACATGCTTTTTTATTTGCTGTAGTAGCAAAGGATAGTGTGTACACGCTAAAACGAGTGTATCAATTTTAGGGTCGTTTTGCAACAATTTATCGATGTATTTTTTTACAAAATAATCCGCTCCATGGCTGTTATGCTCGTTGTTCTCTATAAGCGGCACCCACATGGGACAAGCTTGCCCTACAACCGTAATATGAGGATATAATTTGCTAATTTCCATGGGATAAGAACCCGATTGTATGGTTCCTTCTGTTCCCAATAGACCAATGTGGTTGCTTTGTGTGTGCAGACCTACGGCTTCGGCAGTCGGTCTAATGACACCCAATACCCTTCTGTCGGGGGCAATGCTGGGTAAATCTTTTTGCTGAATGGTACGTAGAGCCTTGGCAGAAGCGGTGTTGCATGCTAAAATAACCAAAGCGCAATCCATTTCAAAGAGTTTCTTTACGCATTCTAAGGTATATTGATACACCACTTCGAACGAGCGAGTGCCATAAGGCGCACGGGCATTGTCGCCCAAGTACACATAATCGTACTCAGGTAGCAATGCCCGAAATTGTTCCAATATGGTAAGGCCTCCATAGCCCGAATCAAAAACACCGATGCGCATAGTGGAAGCCTTTCTTTAGATGATTAAATACCCAATACTTTTCTAACCATCGACGAAACGTCAATAGCAGCAGACGATTTGTAAGCAATGATGCCAGCTGTGTTGTCGATAATGTAGGTAAAGCCGTTTTGTTCGCCCACTTGTTTGATGGCTTCATCCAATTTGGTCATGATGGGAATAAGCAACTCTTGTTGTTTTTTCTTTAATGTTTCCTCTGCACTTTGTACAAATGCTTGGATGTTACGTTGGTATTGGTTCAATTCGTTTTCTTTGTATTGACGAATTGCAGCATCCAATGTATCTGCTTGCGCTTGGTATTCTTGGTATTTACGTTGCAATTCTTCTTCCAATTTCTTGCCTTCTGTAATGTATTTAAGGTTGGTATCTTCCAATTGTTTCATCGCAGTGGCATATTCAGGCATCACTGTAATGATTTCTTGTTTGTTGATATAACCAATTTTTAGATTTTGTGCAAAAAGCCCCAATGGCATAGCCAACAAAAGAGCGATAACAAGTTTTTTCATAATCAATTCTATTATTTTAATTTATTTATTTAGCATATCCAAGTTTGCTCAATACGTCATCGCTAATATCTACCGATGGATTGGCAAATAAAATACTAGGGCTCGATGCTCGATCATCTACACGCATATAGCCTTCTTTTTCAGCAATTTCTTTGATGGCATTGTAAATTTCATCTTGTATAGGACGCATCAAACTTTCGCGTTTTTTGTATAGTTCACCGTCGTTACCAAAATATTTGCGTTTTAATTCTTTGGCTTCTGTTTCTTTGGCAATAATGGCTTGTTCTTTTTCTTTCTTTTGCTCGTCGGTTAAGAATACCATTTCCGATTTGTAGTTGTTCATCAAGTTACCAGCTTCGGTATTTAGAGCATCAATTTCTTTTTGCCATTTTTTAGAACTTTGTTCTAATTGTTGGGCAGCCGATTCGTAAGCTGGGATATTTTTTAGGATATATTCCATGTCAACCATAGCCCATTTTTGAGCAGCAGCACTCATGCAACAGCAAAATAGTGCTATCCATAATACATTTAGCTTTTTCATAATCGTATCATTTAAATGTTTTATATGTTTTAGACGTAATAAATAGCCAAAGGTTTAAAACTCTTGTCCGATAACAAAGTGGAATTGACTACCACTAACTTGTCCGTTTACTTTGTCAAATCCGTATGCCCAGTCAACACCCAATAAACCAAACATAGGCATAAATACGCGCAGACCAACACCAGCCGAACGTTTTAGGTCAATGGGGTTAAAGTCTTGGTAGTCGCGCCAACAGTTACCAGCTTCGGCAAAGCCAAGAACCCAAATCATCGTGGTTTCTTTCATCAAGATAGGGTAACGTAATTCCAAACTAAAACGGGTATAAATGTTACCAGCTTGTCCACCGTCTTGGTATGTTGGAGTCAAAGATCCATTGCTATAACCTCTTAAAGCAACCGTTTCGGTAGCATAAGTACTGCTATATCCACTCATACCATCACCGCCTACCCAGAATGTTTCAAAGGGAGAGCGTTTGTTGATGTTGTAATAGCCCAAGAAACCAAATTCGGCACGTCCCATAAGAACCAACTTGTTGTCGCGTGTGAGAGGAACAAAGAAACGCGATTTAAATTTGATTTTATAATACTCAATCCAACGATATTTGGTTTGCTGGTCGGCGTTTTCGTAATTGATACCATCCCACAACGAGTAAGGAGGTGTTAGAGCCACCGAAAGTGATATATCACTACCACGACTTGGATATATAGGTTGGTCAAGCGAGTTGCGCGAAAGGATAACAGAAATGTTAAAGTTATTGGCGATACCCGTTTGCAAAGCAAAATAATCCCAATGGCTCAAGTTATAGTTGAGGTACGAAATTTGTCCGTATAGGGTAAAATAGTCGTCGGGCCAGTTTAAACGGGTACCAATCCCAGCTGTAATGCCCAAGGTCTTGATGTATTTGTCTGGGTCGTAGTCGTAAGAATACCACGAGTTGTCCGAATAATAATATTGGCTGTATTGCGAACTATAGGTACTACTAATGCCCGATTGAATAGAGTAGTTGGCAGAGAACGTAAAGGTATTAGGACGTTTACCTCCCAACCATGGCTCAGTAAACGAAATACTATAAGCTTGGTAGTACAAACCATTGGTCTGAGCACTTAAGGTAAGGGTTTGACCGTCACCTTGAGGAAGCGGACGGTATTTTTTGAAATTAAAGAGATTGCGCAACGAGAAGTTTGTAAATTTCAATTTTAAAATACCCACAACCCCAGTTTGCCCCCAACCTGCAGATAGCTCGATTTGGTCATTTCGCTTGGATTCCAATACGTATGTCAAATCAACGGTTCCGTTTTCGGGATCTGGCACCGTTTTGATGTCCATTTTGCCTGGTTCTGCCGAGAAGTGTCCCGTTGCAGCTAATTCGCGCATCGAACGCATAATGTCCGATTTGCTAAATAAATCGCCTGGTTTTGTGCGCAACTCGCGGCGTACTACGTGCTCGTAAAGGTATTCACTACCTTCGATGTTTACGCGGTTAATGGTTGCTTGTCTTCCCTCCATGATGCGAATTTCCATATCGATAGAGTCGCCTACGATATTGGTCTCGAAGGGTTGCATGTTAAAGAACAAGTAACCGTTGTCCAAATATAGGTTGCTAACGCAATCTTCGTCCTCGTTAAGTCGTTGGTTTAGTTTCTTTTGGTTGTAAACATCACCTTTTTTAATGCCTAAAACGCGACGTAGATAATCCGTCGAATAAACGGTATTTCCTAACCAATTGATGTTTCTAAAATAGTAACGCTTACCTTCGTCCACGCTAATATAAACGTTAACATATTTTAGGCTGTTTTTCTCGCTACTGGTATCAGCTACCACACTATCGGCCACAATTACCGCATCGCGATAGCCCAATTCGTTGTATTTTTCGATAAGAAGTTTTTTGTCGTTTTCGTATTCAAACGGAATAAATTTCTTGTTCCTAAAAATATTCAGGATGTTGTTCTTATCGTTGGTTTTTTTCATGGCACGATCCAACTTTTTGTCAGAAAGTTCCTCGTTACCAGTAAAGTAGATGTGGTTAACCTTGATTTTATTACCTTTTTCGATTTTGATATCGACAATGGTTTCTGTGCCATCTTCCTCGCGTGGAACAACCGATACTCTTGCGTAATAATATCCCTTGTCGTGGTAGTAATCTGTAATTACCTTTTTGGCTTTGTCAATTAGATAGGGGGTAATTTGTGAACCTTTGCTGATGCCAATGCTTTTTTCTAATTCTTCTTTTTCTTTCTTCTTAGCACCCGTAAAGTTAATTTCACTGATCTTAGGACGTTGGTCTAAATGAATGTTCAACCAAATGTTATTTCCTTGTATGCCAGCTATTTCCAATCGAACGTTGGTAAACAATCCCTGTTTCCAAAAACGTTGTACGACGGTGCTGGTAACATCGCTGGGAACGATGATTTTTTGGCCAACTTTTAAACCCGAATAACCAATTAAAACATATTCATCGTAGTTGTTGTTGCCCGATATGCTAATGGCTGCAATGGTGTATTCTTTAGGGCTGTTGTAGTCTATTTCTGGAAGTTCTTCGTTGCTATCGTAAACAGATTCACTGTTATTGGTCGAATCTGTCGATAATGTGGGCACAGTCTGCCCCATTACTGGCAAAAAACCAATAAGCAAGAAATAAATGATAGCGTAAAAGTACTTTTTGGGCATGCGTTTAGGGAGTTACTTGTTCGCTTGTTTTACCAAAGCGGCGTTCTCTGGATTGAAAATCGACAATGGCTTTGTATAGGTCTTCTTTTTTGAAATCAGGCCAAAGAACCTCTGTAAAATATAACTCGGTGTATGCAATTTGCCACAACAAGAAGTTGCTAATGCGATACTCGCCGCTGGTGCGAATAAGCAACTCAGGATCTGGCATATTACGAGTAGATAAATAGTTAGAAATGGTTTCTTCGTTGATGTCGTTTATGTTAAGTTCTTGGTTAATACCGTCTTTAACCATGTTTTTTATCGCATTGGTTATTTCCCAACGTGATGAATAACTCAATGCCAATACCAAACTAAGACCCGTGTTCTGTGCTGTTTGATCAATGCATTGTTGCAAACGTTGTGCAGTCTCGTTAGGCATTCTGCTGGTGTCGCCTATGGTAAGAAGTCTAACGTTGTTTTTAGCAAGGGTAGGGGTCTCTGCCTCGATTGTTTTTACAAGCAATGCCATAAGGGCATCCACTTCTTCTTTGGGACGATTCCAATTTTCGGTCGAGAAAGCATACAACGTTAGGAATTTAACACCTAATTCG
>CALDQH010000039.1 GCA_937911935.1 uncultured Bacteroidales bacterium
CAAATCATCGATGAGGTACAAGCTGCATCGGTAGCAGAAAAATCGACCATTACGGTTACTGCCGAAGATGGTATCACACAAAAAGTGTACGAAATTACCTGGTACAACCTAGAATCGTCGAATGCTAAACTAGAGATGATTTATTTGGATGGTGAACCTTTGGCAGAATTCGATAAGAATGTGAGCGATTATACGGTAACACTTCCATACGGAACTACCGCGTTGCCAGAAGTTACCTGGACCAATGGCGATGCCGATCAAACTGCCGAACTTACCATGGATGGCATGATTGCTACCATTACCGTAGAAGCACAAGACGGCACTCCTGGCGAATACATTTTGTACTTTGTTATTGAGAAATCGAGCGAAAACCGTTTGAAGAATATCTATATTAATGGTGAGCCTTTGCAAAACTTTGATCCAGAAGTGGTAGAATATGCAATTGAATACCCAACGGGTACTCCTGTATCGGCAGTGCCAACAATAGAGGATATTACTTACGACGTGTTCGATCCAATTGAAACCGTTACCCTAATGAACGACGGTATGGTATTGATGTTGCGTGTTATGGCAGAAAACGGCGATATCAGAACGTACGTAATTGCTCAAAGCATTGCTCTTTCTACCAACAGTTACTTGGAAGATATCCTAATCAACGGCGAATCGTTGCCCGGATTTAGCCCAGAACAATTGGAATACACCTACATATTGCCATTTGGTTCGTCGGCTGTGCCAGAAGATATTGTTTACGTAAGCAACGATACTACCCAAACCGTGGTACTATCTATCAACCAATTGGGTATGCCTACCGAAATATTTGTTACTGCCGAAGATGGTAGCAAATCGGTATACCGCATCCACTTTATGGTAGACGAGTTTGACCCAACTACAACACCAGGGGCAGACAATGTTTGTATCACTAGCTTGCCCGATGGTAGTTGGAAATTTACCACTAATTGTACCAACGTAGTGCTTTACTTGGTAACCTTAGATGGTAAGGTATTACTAACCGCTCCATTGGAATTGGTAGATCCAAATGTGCCTAACATTTGCAGCGACGAAGCAGAAGGCTTTGTTTACGATGTCGCTATTGACAATGTCATTGCCTACTACTTCGTGCACAATATGAAGACGGTAGTTGCGAGCGGTAAATTCCGAGTATCGCATCAATAATGTATTGAAAATAAGAATAAAAAAGTCGGAAATTTTGATTTCCGACTTTTTTTATTATCTTTGTCTGCTAAGACG
>CALDQH010000040.1 GCA_937911935.1 uncultured Bacteroidales bacterium
CTATTAATGCAATTATTATTGTAATACTTATTTTTATTGTTACTGTGTTTGTTGCTCCTATATTATTACTACCTTTGCGCATAGTCGTTATACAAAATGCAAGCACAAATTGCCACATACATTCACCAACATCAACTATTGCTACCCAACCAACTGGTTTTAGTGGCATGTAGCGGTGGAGCCGATTCGGTTGCACTACTGCGCATTTTGTTGGACTTAAACTATCCGTGTCACGTACTACATTGTAATTTCCACCTAAGAGGCGATGAGTCTCTACGCGACGAACAATTTGTAAGACAACTCTGCGAGCAATGGGCATGCCCCCTAAGCGTAAAACATTTTGATACCGAAGCATACGCAACAGACAACAAGCTCTCTATCGAAACAGCTGCCCGTGAGTTGCGCTATGCGTGGTTTGAACAAATGCGCCAAGAGAGCCAAGCACAAGCCATTGCCGTAGCACATCACGAGGACGACAACATCGAAACATGCTTGCTACACCTAATTAGAGGCACTGGTATCCAAGGGCTTACGGGCATGAAACCTAAGAATGGTTTTGTGGTTCGTCCGATGCTACCTTGCAAACGCAAGGACATCGAAGCCTACCTATCAGGGCAAGGAATTGAGTACGTAACCGATTCCAGCAACCTACAAACCAACTATACCCGCAATAAAATCAGACACTGCTTGATTCCGTTACTACAAGAAATCAATCCCTCTTTTTTGCAAATCATGCCTGGTAACATGCAAAATTTTAGAGCAACCGAGCACATCTACGCCCGCTATGTTGCCCAACAAAAAAAGATTTGGTACCAGCAAAAAGAAGGACAAATCTTAATCAACTTAGACGGTTTAAAACAGCAAATCGAGGCAGAGACCTTGCTCTTTGAATGGATAAAAGAGTTTAAAATACACCCTGCCGAAATCGGCAAGATTTTACATGCACAAACGGGCAAACGCTTTGAGAACAAATGTTGCAAAATGCTCGTCAAACGTTCGCCCGCTAAGGGATATAAAATATTGATTATCGAAGACTTACGGACAAACAAACCGTAAAGCCTGCGGTACTACCTCAACCGTAAATCCGTGCACTACAGGTTGCAATATACCATCTACTTCCGATACTATTTCTTTTTCGGACTGCACTTTAAGCTGCGTAATGCGCTTGTTGCGTACAGAGGGGTGTTGCAGCAACTTTCCTGTAAACAACAACTTAAGTGCCTTTAGTATTTTTAAAAAGGTAAGTTCTCCCATAGCCATCACGTCAAAAAGACCATCGGTAGGAACCGCCAACGGTGTTTGTCGAATTCCTCCCCCTGTAAAAGCGCCATTACCTATCGACACGGTGTAACAATTAAATGACTCTGTCCACGAAGCAGAGGCAAATTGCATCGGTTGCGAACGATGTTTTAGCACAGCTAAAAACAACGATGCTGTATAGGTCCAAGATTTACCCTTGAAACGATGTTGCAATTTATTGGTCAGTTGAATAACACGGGCATCAAAACCAAAGCCAAAAGCATTCATAAAATAACGTTTGGTTTTGTCCTTGTCATCGAAAGTAACTTGACCCACATCGACCAACACACTGTTTGCTTGCGACACCACCTCGAATGCACGCTCTAATTTACGGATACCCCAATAGCGAGCCCAATCGTTGCCCGTACCCATAGGCAACAAGGCAACAGTTACTTGGGTGGTATCTACTCCCGATTTCATAATGCCATCTACTACCTCACTTATGGTGCCATCACCACCCATTACCAATAGGTTGCGATAGCCCTGATGTAGTACATCCATGGCATACTCCCTGGCATGTCCTACTTTTTGGGTATAGAAAGGCGTGTATTGGATATTAAATTGCTCCAACAAACGCTCTATTTTTTGCCATCTTTTATCGGACGTTTTATGACCTGCCCAACGATTGGCTATCAACGCCCAATGAATCGTCTTCATAGTTTGCTATTTCGTTGTAATAAATAAGCGTCTGCCAATACCAACGCTGCCATCGACTCTACAATAGGAAGTGCCCTTGGCAACACGCAAGCATCGTGCCTACCTTTTACTTGCAAACGTATGGGATTACCTTGCGCATCTATGGTATCCTGGGGTTGCATCAACGTAGCCACTGGTTTGAACGCCACCCTAAAATAAATGGGCATGCCGTTGCTGATGCCACCTTGAATTCCACCCGAATAGTTGGTACGAGTTACAACACGACCATCTGCATCGGTTTCAAAAATATCGTTTACCTGAGAGCCGCGTTTAGCAACCATATCAAAGCCCATACCATAGTCAAAACCTTTTGCCGCATTGATAGAGAGCATGGCGGCAGCCAATTTTGCCTGCAATTTATCAAACACCGGTTCGCCCCAACCTGCTGGAACTCCCGTAATGGTACATGAGATAATACCTCCTACGGTATCACCAGCCTGTTTGGCTTGCAATATGGTCGATTCGATGTCCGTGCTTCCACCCACCTCGGTTATCGAAGCCGTTATCTGCACAGGCAAACCACTTTGGCGCAAAAGCAATTGTGCAACTGCACCTGCCACCACCCGACACGCGGTTTCGCGCGCAGACGAGCGCCCACCCCCGCGATAGTCTCTAAAACCATACTTAGCCGAATACGTGTAATCGGCATGCGATGGGCGAAAAGCATCCTGCACATTTGCGTAATCAGAAGAATGTTGGTTGGTATTAGCAATGATAAAACCAATGGGCGTCCCTGTTGTCTTACCTTCGAATATACCCGATAGGAATTGCACTTTATCTGCCTCCTTGCGAGCGGTAGTCAGTTCCGACTGACCAGGACGACGACGATCCAACTGTTGTTGAATGTAATCTTCGTCTATTTGCACACCAGCAGGGCATCCGTCAATTACACCACCTAAGGCGACGCCATGAGATTCTCCAAAACAAGTAAGCCTAAAAAGAGTTCCAAAAGTATTCATAATAGTCTTTTTTATTCGCAGCCGCCGCAAGAGCAATCGCTATCGCAAGAGCAACCACCTCCGCAGTTGCCACCACAACCACCACAAGAAGGTTGCATGGCTTTTTGAATTTATTCGATAGTAGCTTCGCGTTTTACCAACACTTTACCCACAAAATGAAGATTTTCGCCTGCCAAAGGGTGATTCAAATCGACCGTAACGGTATCTTTTCCGACGGTTACAACCGATGCATTGATGCGGTTTCCTTCGCTATCTTGCAAAGGCACGATATTGCCTTCGAACAAAATCTCTTCGTCGATTTTTCCGTTTACTTCGAAAATGTTTTTAGGCAAATCAATCACACTTTCGTCGTCGTACTCGCCATAAGCTCTTTCGGCAGGAATGGTAAAGTCAAATTCGCCGTTTACCTCGCATGCCATAATGGCTTTTTCAAAATCTTCGAGCACCATACCCAATCCTGTATAAAAAGTAAAAGGATTTTCGGGGGTTGTGCTTTCCATAAGTTCATCTTCTTGACCTACTTTTAGGTCGTAAGTAAGCGCTACGTAATAATTTTTTTGTTCCATAGATGTTATTTATTGTTTAGTTGTTTAGTCGTTTAGTCGTTTAGACGTTTAGTTGTTGGGACGATGAATAATAGGCGGTGAATAATAGGCGATAAGTAACAACTAATACCAAGTTACTTTATCACTATAATCACTTTGTTTTTGGTATTTCAAATCTCTAAGCAAACTGGATTTTACCCCAATCATAAAATTATACGTGGAATATTTACCAATGGGAACAAAGCTAGCAGACATTTGCCAACAATGCAAATCTTTTGTTATGGTACAATTCATGTAACTCCACGTATTTTCGGTAATATCGTAATAAGTGGATAACGTAAATGCCCACGTTTTGGTAAAATTGATACGTCCCGAGATACTTAAATTATGTGATAATTTTCGGTCGTATTCCATAATTTCGGGATTAAACTTATCGTAAGCATATCGAATGCTATAATTCAAAGTCAAACTCCAAGGCATCGAAAAGGCTTGATAAGCACTATCTTCTTTTTTGCGTTTTTCTTTGCGTGCCTCACGCTCGTCGCGCAATCCTGCCTTGTAAAGCGGGTCGTTTGCCATGAGGGTTTTCTCTAATTCCGATTGCTCTGGCTCTTCGGCAGGAGGTGGTGTTTGTTTTTTCTTCTTTTTAAACGTGGCATTATTAAAGGTATAACCAAACGAAGTAGAAGCACTCATCAAACGCCACAACACCTTGTTTTTTTCTACTTGCGAAACGTTTATTTTTACGGGATTTCCAAAGGCATTCAACCCATAGGTATAAGGGTCGAAAGTCATATTCAGGTTAAGCGAAAACTGATTGTATATCTTTAGGCGCAAATTCCCGTTGATATTAGACCAATTAAGCGAATCGGCAAACATGTTGTACGAGGTGTTCAAACTTAAATTATCGATAATACTGATTTTTTTAGCTTGCCCTGTGGAGTCCTTGCTACTCCAATATTTCATTTCCAAGTTATTAGACAAAGACATCGTAATAACTCCCGATGCTCCTCGAGCTGGCGAACCTCCATAAACCCCCGAAGCAAAATGATCGTAATAGACAGTCTGCATGTCTCCCTCGGCAGTAGGACGCTGATAACTATTCCAGTACCCCCAGGCAGAAGCCCCATAATCGGGTGCAAACGAAATACCTACCGAAGGAACTATTTTATGGCGAAATATAGGTGCTTTTTTGCCCGATTTGCTTTTAATGGCATAGAAACCAAACAATTGCGTCTGCATACTAAACGCCACACTACCGGTATAAACGTTGTAGAACCCATACGTTGTATCACGAACAACAGCCCCATTAACATCGCCTTCCCAATTTTGATTGATTTTTTGGAAATACCATTTCAGGTTGTTGTTCATCGAAAGACTCATGTTCAAGTATTTGAACAAGGTAAAAGAGGCAGAAATCGGCAAATCGTGTTTAACACCATTTTTCCAATCGCGCAAAAAATTGGTTTGAGCAAACTCGCTCTCTTTCGCAGTAACACTATTGGTTAGGTTCATGGAGTAACTCAAAGCAATCTTTTCGTACCATTTTTCGCTACCCACTCGTTTCTTGCGTTTGAACGGATAAACACGGCTCATGTTCAAGTTTAACGATGGCAATTGCAGGTTGATGGTAGAGTCTGACGTACGTTGCGTCACATACATACTGGCAGAGAGCGTAAATGGGCTATCTCCAAATCGTTGAGAAAACGTAATGGTAGAACTTTTGGTATTTTGCGACAACTCGTTCGGGTTGTAATAACTATCGATGTTGTTACGCTCATAACTGGAGGTTGAAAAGTTTACGCTGGCAGAGAAAGTGGTATTCGGGCTCATTTTAGGGTCCTGCGTATGTGTCCACATCAACCTAAAATCATTGCTTTTGCGGTAATCGGGCGTATTAGGCGTTCCGCTTACGTTCGATGCAAAATTTAAATTGAACGAACCACCAAAATGATAACGCCATTTATACGACGATGCCAAGGTCAACCCCCACGATCCCTTGGTATAAA
The DNA here is from genome assembly GCA_937911935.1 of uncultured Bacteroidales bacterium. Taxonomy (GTDB): domain Bacteria; phylum Bacteroidota; class Bacteroidia; order Bacteroidales; family Paludibacteraceae; genus Enterocola. Next base: position 5,509 of record CALDQH010000040.1, read on the forward strand.
TATCGGCAGTCATGGCCAAATCGATGTAATCGTTGATGGCAAAATAATACCCCAATCCTTTGGCATAAAAACCGCGTGAGTATTCATCGCCCAACGTGGGGAACAAAATACCCGACGAATAGGTCGTATTGATGGGAAAATAACCAAAAGGAACCGCCAACGGCAAAGGAATATCCTCTACCACCATATAAGCAGGACCGCTAACAATGTACCTGCCTTGCTTCATTTTGGCTTTGGTCAACGCCAAATAAAAGTGCGGATGGTCGTGGTGATCGCAAGTGGTGTATTTACCATTTTCCAAACAATACACATCATCGCTCACTTTCTTGGTTTTTTGGCTGGTCAAATAACCCTCGCCTTGTTGGGTAACCGTGCCATAAATAAAACCTTTTCGGCTTTTCATGTTGTATCGAATGGCTTTGGATTCGATGCTTTCGCTACCCTCTTTAAAAACAGGCGTTCCACGCATCTCACCCGTCGAATCGGGCAGACCAGAGGCATATACCGTACTGCTATCCAAGTTGATTCGAATAAAATCTGCTTTCAACTCCAAATCGCCATAATTTAATTGAGCCCTTCCGTACAACAAGGCAATATCCATGCCCTCCATCACAATGGAGTCTTGTGCGGTATAAACAATGTCCGATGTAATTTCGGAGGATGTTTTTTGAGGACGATTCTTGCGTTTGGGCTTAACTGTCTGGGTAGAATCGGCTTGCTTGGCAACAGGTAACTTACTCAGAGCACCGTCTGGCAACGATATAGAATCCGACAAAGCCTGTTGCGCCTGCATGGTTATGCAGAAAAAGCAGCAACTAATGAGGCACAATATGGCTATTATTCGTTTCAAAGTAGAGTTATGCAATAAACTGCAAAGTTAAATAATTTACACTTATTCTAAAAAGGAATATCGAATTTTAAGTTTTTTTGTCGCATTAATAAGGTATAACCCTGTGTAGTTGCAAAAAAAATGCCTATTTTTGCATCGTCTAATGCATGCATTCAGTAATATGACACGTAAATTCTTATTTCTACTCACATTACTCATTACACTACCCCTTGCTACTTATGCCTTTACCGTTGTACTTGACGCGGGTCATGGAGGACAAGATGCCGGAGCGGTAGGTTCATTCTCGAAAGAAAAAAACATAAACCTACGTTACACCCTTGCTTTGGGCGATTTAATCCAAAAAAATCACCCCGATGTTAAGGTCATTTACACACGCAACAAAGATGTTTTTGTCAATTTGAACGAGCGTGCACGCATCGCCAACAAGGCAAAAGCCGATTTGTTTATTTCGATCCACACCAACGCATCTAAAAACAAATCTGCCAATGGTATGGAAACATTTACCTTAGGGGTATCTCGTAGCAAAGAAAACATGGAAGTAGCCATGTTAGAAAACTCGGTTATTTTATTAGAAGACGATTACGAAAAAAAATACGAGGGCTTTGATCCAAACTCAACCGATTCTTACATCATGTTCGAGTTTATGAAAGACCAATACATGGACCGTAGCGTTACCTGCGCCGACTTAATCCAAACCAACATGATTAAAGCCAGCAAACGCAACGACCGCGGTGTTAGACAGGCTGGATTCTTGGTTCTTAGAGCCACCTCGATGCCATCTGTTCTAATAGAGTTAGGCTTTATATCTAACAAAGAAGAAGAAAAATTCCTAAACGATAGCGACAACCAAGCCAAAGTATGCAAGGCCATCTACCAAGCTTTTGCCAACTACAAACACGACATCGACAAAAGAAATGGCAAAGCAGAGGAGGTTGAAAGTCAGAGCAAGGTGAGTGCAGAAGCAAGTTCACTTGGTTATGCCGAGCCGAAGCCTGACTTCATGAGCGAAGCGAATAAAGTTGAAGGTCAAAAGTCGAAGGTTGAAGGTCAAAGGGCGGAGGCAAATGAGCCAAGCACTTCGGAGGCATCAACAAAGTCAGCTACCAAAACCGAATCACCGAATCACCAAATCACCGAATCACCAACAGAATATTATTGGCAGGTTTTGGTATCCAAAAACAACTATGCACTAAACAATTCTATCTTTAAAGGAGTAAACATAGGCAATGTGATACACGAAAACAATGTCTATAAATATTTGGTAGGTCCCGAGGATAGCAACGAAGCCATAAATAGCTACAAAGAATACATCAAAAAACATTTTCCAGACGCTTTTATTGTCGTATATCAAAACGGACAACGAATAGCCTATCAACCTAAATAAACAGTAAAAATAGATATATCATGAAGAAATTTACTTTTTCGCGCGAAGCCAAAATCGGAGTAGCAGTAGCAATCGCTATCGGGATGTTGTATTTTGGACTGAACTTTCTTAAAGGGGTGAATATTTTTCAACCCACCACGTATTTCTATGCGCAATACGAACGCGTAGATGGCATCGTCCCCACTACTCCTGTTATGATTAACGGGTATCAAGTAGGACACGTTAGCCAAATCAACTTTGACTACACCAAAGAAGCTCCCATTACGCTGCAAATTACCGTTGACAACAAATTAGTAGTGCCACAAGGCACCATTGCCGAAGTTTACGACACGGGGTTGATGGGCGACAAAGCCATTCAACTAAAATTAGGACGTAGCAACACCCTACTTCAACCTGGTGATACCTTGCGTACAAGCGTTCAAAATGGTTTGATGGCTGCCGTTACCGATGCCTTGGTAGAACCCATTAAAGCCATGATGCCTCAATTGGATTCGACCATCAAAACCATCAATCACACCTTAAGTGGCGAACGCGTTCAGTCTTTACTGACCAATGCAGAGGCTGCCATTGCAAACTTCAAAGCCATCAGTGCTAATTTGAAGAAAGAACTTCCAACTACCATGAGCAATGTAAACAACATTACCGCCAACCTATCGGAAGTAAGCGACGAATTAAAAGCCGCACAATTGGACAGCACACTACTAAAGGTTGATGCTACTATTGCCAATTTAGAAAACATCACCAATCAGCTAAAAAGCAACGAAAATACCCTTGGAGCGTTGCTTAATGACAAAGAATTGTACCAAAACTTAGACTCGACTGTACAAAGCGCAAACGCCTTGTTAATCGACCTAAAAGAGAACCCCAAACGTTATGTTCATTTCTCTGTTTTTGGTAGCAAAGAGAAAAAAGAAAGCGAAAGCACAAAATAACAAATTTTACATTTTTTAACATAACATAATGAATCCTCTCATTTACAGAGGGTTCATTATTTTTTCTCTTTTTTGCGCAAAAAATCCCGCAAACTTTAATCGTTTGAAAGTCAGCAATATGAAATTTTATAGATTTTTATTTTACTGATTTTCAACAATTTAAACCAAATTCATTATTTATCAAATAGTTATATTGTTTTTGTAAAAAGCAAAAAAAAAGTGATTTTTTTTTTCACAAAAAAAGATTCACTTTTGCAAGCACATAAAACGAAACCTTCAAAGTACTTGAAAAAATGATGAACGAAAAATTAACACAATTATGGGACGACTGCTTGGCAGTAATCAAGGACAATGTAGATATTGATGTCTTTGATACATGGTTCGCACCTATTGAGCCTATTCGCTACCAAGACAATGTACTTACCATTCTTGTGCCCAGCCAATTTTACTACGAGTACCTTGAAGAACAATACGCCGACCTTTTAAGTACTACTTTAACACGCATCTGTGGTAAACATACCAAATTGATGTACCGCGTTTTGGTGGACCAAGGTAATAAACGTGGTGGCACAGCCGATATGATTGGCCTTGACAAACACGTCGAACGCAAAAAAAGTGGTTCGTCTAATTTCGACTCCAACCTCAACAACAAATTAACATTCGATAATTTTGTAGAAGGCGAGTGCAACAAACTTACCCGCACAGCTGGTATCAACATCGCCAGCCAACCTGGTAAAACCATTTTCAACCCCTTGTTTATATACGGAAAATCGGGTGTAGGCAAAACACACCTTGCCAATGCCATCGGTTTAAAAACAAAAGAATTGCACCCACAAAAACGCATTCTTTACGTTTCGGCTAATTTATTCCAATTACAATACACCGAAGCCAGCCGTAATGGACAAACCAACGATTTCTTAAATTTTTATCAAACAGTCGATGTTTTGATTATCGACGATATACAAGAATTTGGCGAAGGCAAAAAAACCAGCACCCAAAACACTTTCTTCCATATCTTTAATCACTTGCACCAATCGGGCAAGCAATTGATTCTTACTTGCGACAAAAAACCAGCCGAATTGGACGGATTGGAAGAACGCCTGTTAAACCGCTTTAAATGGGGATTATCGGCAGAGCTTGAGGTGCCCGATTTTACCACACGTAAAGCTATTTTGCAACAAAAAGCAGAAAAAGATGGATTACGCCTACCCGAAAGCATTATCAATTACATTGCAGAACATGTAAACGACAATGTGAGAAACTTAGAAGGCACCATTATCTCACTTATTGCACAATCAACACTTAATCAACGTGTTATCAATTTGGATTTGGCAAAAAAAGTAGTCTCAAACTTGGTTGGAACTACCGAAAACAAACAAAGCATCAAATCCATTGTTGATACTGTATGCAAATATTTTGGAGTTACTACCGAACAAATGCAATCGGCATCGCGCAAACGCGAAATTGTACAAGCACGCCAAATTGCCATGTTCTTTGCCAATAAACTGACCGAAGAAACCCTTACAACCATTGGCACAACCATTGGTAATAGAAACCACGCCACCGTATTGCACGCTTGCAAAACGGTATCCGACTTGGCAGAAACAGATAAACAATTCCGCCGCTGTGTCGAAGAATTAGAAGAACAATTACACGCTTAATACATCTACGTATGATTTACAAATTTATATTCATTTCTGACGAAGAAGCCGAATTTATGCGAGAAATCTCCATCGACTCGGAAGCCTCATTCTTGGACTTACACCAAGCTATCTTAGATGCCGTAAACTACGACAAAGATGCGATGACTTCTTTCTTTATCTGCAACGAAGATTGGGAAAAAGAGCAAGAAATTACCTTGGTAGAAATGGATACTACCGCAGACGTAGATAATTACGTCATGGAAGACACCACCTTAGACGAATTGATTACCGAAGAGCACCAAAAAGTGCTTTACGTATTTGATTATATATCGGATCGTGCCTTCTTTATGGAATTGAAAGAAATCATCCCTGGCAAAGACCTTGACAAAGCTGTATGCACAGCATCGTTAGGCGAAGCCCCTGCTCAATACAAATTAGAAGACATCGAAACATTAACCAGCACAGTCAAAAAGGACGCCGAAATTTTTGATGAGAACTTCTATGGAGACGAAGGTTTTGACATGGATGAATTAGACAACGAAAGTTTTAGCGACATGAATTTTGACGATGATTTTGGCTCATTGTCATGAAAAAACTCATCGTACTTTTAGGACCTACAGGCGTTGGGAAAACCGATTTAAGCATTCGGCTCGCCCAACGCTTTAATGCTTCTATAGTATCGGCAGATTCGCGCCAAATTTACCAAGGCATCGAAATCGGAACTGCCGCTCCTACCCCCGAACAACTTGCCCAAGTTCCCCACTATTTTATTGGCACACACACGTTAGAACAATGTTATAGCGCTGGTCAATACGAGTTAGATGCTTTGCAAGTAATCGACAAACTTTTTGAGCAAAGCGACTACGCAGTACTAACAGGCGGTTCGATGATGTACATCGACGCCGTATGCAACGGCATGGACGACATTCCTACGGTAAGCGATTCGGTACGCAAACAAGTACAAGACATCTACCAAACCCAAGGGCTGGCAGTTTTACAATCCATGCTCAAAGAACTGGACCCTGTGCATTATCAAAAGGTCGATTTATGCAATTACCGCCGGGTAATGCACGCCGTAGAGGTTTATTTGGAAATTGGCAAACCTTATTCTACCCTACTAACACACAGCAAAAAAGAAAGACCTTTTCAGATTCTAAAAATTGGGCTCAATCGTCCCCGCCCCGAATTGTACGAGCGAATCAATTTACGTGTAGAGCAAATGATAGCCGACGGATTAGAAGCGGAAGCCCAAAAAGTCTATCCTTATCGAGACAACAACTCACTCAACACCGTTGGTTTTAAAGAATGGTTTGACTATTGGGATGGTAAAATCGAAAGCAAACAGCGCGTCATTGAACTCATCAAGCAAAACTCACGGCATTATGCCAAACGCCAATTAACTTGGTTTAACCGCGATACAGATATCACCTGGTTTCATCCCGAAGACGAAGCAGGAATTGTTTCTTTTATTGGTGAGTCGGTGAGGCGGTGAGGCGGAGAGTCGGTGATACTTGATATGAAAAAGACAATACTAATACTATTATTTTTGTGCAGCCTAGCGAAGATTCAAGCACAGAGCACATTAAGCACCTACGTTAGCGTAGGCAATAACCCCACTGCAGGTACGTACGCAGACGTGGATATCAATGCAAACTACCATTACAAAGGATTTGACTTTTTGTTAGGTCTGGGTGTAACCTCTGCACCCGAAAACAAGTTGACGTTTCATGCGTTGGATGTGCAAGTAGATTACCTGTTTAATATTCCCAAATTTCCGTTGGAAGTAAAATTTAGGTATTTACTAAATCCACACCGAATCTCGCAAATTCGCGAACACAATTGGTGTCTAACAGCAGCCTATTGCCATCCGCACGTCGAAGTAGAATTAGGCTACAACATCAAATACAATTACTCGGTTTATGACCAAAACGGTCGTGCCGAATTTGAAAATTTTCTGTACCGCGTTCAAGCATACGCATGGAAAAAGAGCAGCCCCCACAACATCACCTTGGGTGCTAAAAACTACGACATCATGATGGTAGGACACGCCATGGAACCCATCGTGTTTTTGGCAGGTAGTTACTCCTATCCCAAAAACGTAACCTACCAATTAGAAGGCTTATACCAACCTGTTGGATTGGGCAATATTTTAATGAACACCTACGATTGGAAAGTACGCATTGCCGTTATTTGGAATTTTACCGACAAACTAACCAAAAAATCACCAAAACATGAAGAAACAACTGACCTACCTTTATAGTATCGCTTTGTTGTTTCTCACAACAGCTTGCGAAGATGTAAATTTTGGCAACCTATTTTACAGCCCATGCGATGTCAACGCACGTTTTGAGCAATCCATCGTTTATAATCAAGAAAGACAAACCGATACCCTTACTGTTAGCAACGATGCCTATTCATTCTGGGTTACCAGCGACTTGCACCTCAAAACAGAATTAACCACACCCATTGCCAATTTTTTAAAATCAGCCAACGATGGAGCGGCCCAATTCATTGTGTATAACGGCGATATATTCCACGGCAAAGAAGAATACGCCGACTTTGCCAGCAATATTTTGCATAGCCAAAGCCCACTTCCATCCTTTTATGTAGCAGGGAATCACGATTTGTATTTTGGTTGGGATGTTTACCACAAACGCTTTGGTTCTTCTACTTATACTGCCGTTGTTGAAACACCCAAAGGGAACGATTTACTCATCTTTTTGGAATCCGCCAGTGCCACTTTGGGACAAAGTCAATACAATTGGTTAAAAGAGGTTTTCAACCAACGATACAACTATCGTCACTGCTTTGTTTTTACCCACACCAACTTTTACAACCAACACATTACCAATGGAGTCTTTTTATCGGACGAAGCACACGTGTTGTACCACCTGTTTAAAGAAAAGAAAGTAACAGCCGTTTATAGCGGACACTCGCATGTAGAAGACCAAGAAATCATTCTGGGAGTAACTTACCTAACCACAGGTAATCTACAAAACGGCAAAGTAGCTCGCGTTACCGTAACAGACCAAACTATCGAACACGAGTTTAAGCAATTTTAGAAGTTATTTTCTGCCAAAATCGGCAGGAATTTCTCCCCAATGTGGGGTATCCCATTTTAAAATAGGGTTGCTGTAGGTATTTTGCTGCAACCAACGTTCTGCCGCTTCGATACGTTCAAAAACAGGGGCATTTTGGGCGGTTCTTTCTAATTTAGTTTTGCACTTTTTGGCTTTTACCCAGGCTTGTGCCGTTACACTATCGGAGTAGATAGGCATGTTGCTCCCTTGTTTTTTTAGCAGTGCCAAACCATGCACAATAGCCAAAAACTCACCGATGTTGTTGGTGGCCTCTTTATACACCCCTTGTATAAAAATTTGTTGACCTGTCTTGACATAAACACCCCGATACTCCATATCGCCAGGATTTCCACTACAGGCTGCATCAACGGCAAGGCTATCGGCTATGATTGAAGCACTTGGGGTTTTAGGAGTTGCTTTACTCGTTTGAGGTTTGATAAACTGCCAATAGTTCTTTTGCAAAGCCGCCTCGGCTTCTTCTTTACTTTCAAAAGATTTATATTGAGCACCGTCAAAGCCCTTTACTTGTGCTTCGCATTCTTTCCAGGTAGCATACACACCAGGGGCATTACCCTTCCAAACGGTATAGAATTTTGATTTAGACATATTAATTGTTGGTGATGCGGTGAGTCGGTGATGCGGTGAGTCGGTGTTTATTTTATTGACTAATCGGTGACGAATTGATGAATGTGAATAATCGACTAATCAACAAATTGGTGTTTAGGCGTTTAGACGATTACTAGGGTACGACAAGATGTGCCAGGTTACGCCAATGGCAATAACAACAAGCAATATGCGAACCCACCACAAATGTACAAAAAAGATAGCAGAAGTTCCAATGGTTAGCCACAACATGCTAATGGCGTACACCTTAATACGCACCGGTATACATTTATTTTCTTGAAAGTTTTTAATATAAGGACCTAAATGCTTGCTTTGTAACAAACGCTTGTGCCAATTAGGCGCACTACGCAGGTAACAATAGGCCGTAAGCAGCAAAAATGGCGTGGTAGGCAGAACAGGCAAAACAATGCCTATCAAGCCCAATAGCAACGAGATGGTTCCTACTATGCGCAACACTATTTTTAGTATCATGGCGCAAAGATAATAAATATTGACGAATCGATGAATTGATGAATCGACTAATCGGTAATGCGGTGAGGCAGTGAAGCGATTCAACGATTCAACGATTTAACGATTCAACGATTCTACGATTCTACGATTATCCGAGCATCGCCTTCATAAATTTTATTAACAATGCACCCAAGAATAGCATTTTTTTACTACATTTGCGTGAGTGATTTTTCATCTTAATTATTAATCTAAAAAACCAGTATTTTATGGCAGAACAAGAAAAAAAAGAAGCAAAAGTATTGCCCAATGCAGAAAAGTTAAAAGCATTGCAATTGGCAATCGACAAAATTGAAAAAGACCACGGTAAAGGCACCATTATGAAGTTGGGCGACAACAAAGTAGTGGATGTTCCCGTCATCTCGACAGGATCTGTGGGATTAAATATTGCCTTGGGCGTAGGCGGTTTTCCACGTGGCAGGGTCATTGAAATTTATGGACCCGAATCTTCAGGTAAAACCACCTTGGCCATTCACGCCATTGCCGAAGCACAAAAAGCAGGGGGCATCGCTGCTATCATCGACGCCGAACACGCATTCGACCGTTTTTATGCCGAAAAATTGGGTGTGGATATTGATAACTTGTTTATCTCTCAACCCGATGATGGTGAACAAGCCCTCGAAATTGCCGATCAACTTATCCGTTCGTCTGCTATCGACATTATTGTTATCGACTCGGTGGCTGCTCTTACCCCAAAAGCAGAAATTGAAGGCGATATGGGCGAGAACAAGGTTGGTTTGCAAGCTCGCTTGATGTCACAAGCTTTGCGTAAACTTACCGCCAACATCAACCGCACCAATACCTGTTGTATTTTTATCAACCAATTGCGCGAAAAAATTGGCGTTATGTTTGGCAACCCCGAAACCACCACTGGCGGTAATGCCCTTAAATTTTACGCTTCTATTCGTTTGGACATTCGCCGAACCAGCCAAATCAAAGATGGCGACGAGGTAATCGGCAACCAAACACGTGTAAAAATCGTCAAAAACAAGGTTGCGCCTCCATTCCGCAAAGCCGAATTCGACATTATGTTTGGCGAAGGCATTTCGCGCGTAGGCGAAATCATCGACTTGGGTGTCGAAATGGGCATTATCAAGAAAAGCGGTTCGTGGTTTAGCTATGGCGAAACCAAATTGGCACAAGGTAGAGATGCGGTAAAACGCCTGCTTACCGACAACCCCGAATTGAGTGCCGAGTTGGAAGAAAAAATCATGGCATCGTTAAACGAGAAACAAGCCGAATAATCATAACCGAGGCACCTTGACGTAAAAGGTGCCTCTTACATTATATACCATACACATGTACAACAAGAATTTTAAACGCAACAATGCGCCCCGCAAAATGGGTGAATCGGGCAACAAAATGATATTTGGCATTCGTGCCATCATCGAAGCCATCGAGGCAGAGCACGAAATTGATAAAATCTTTTTGAAAAAAGACATTCAAAGCGAATTAGCACAAGAACTTTTTGCCGCTGTTAAAGGCAGAAACATCCCTGTGGTACGTGTCCCCGTCGAAAAAATTGATCGAATTACCAACAAAAACCACCAAGGAGCAATTGCTTTTATATCGCCTGTAGCATACAGACGCATTACGCACCTAATTCCACAATTGTACGAAGAAGCCAAATGCCCCTTTATTGTCGTTTTAGATGGCGTAACCGATGTGCGTAACTTTGGCGCCATTGCCCGTACCTGCGAATGCGCTGGTGTCGATGCGATTATGATACCACAATTGGGCAGTGCCAGCATCAACGCCGACGCTATTAAAACATCGGCAGGGGGACTTTT
>CALDQH010000041.1 GCA_937911935.1 uncultured Bacteroidales bacterium
GTAGTTGAACAAGCAAATGACATGAAAGGTTTACTTGGTTGGTTTCTAAGAAAAACGATTAAAAAAGAATCTATTGAAAAACAAGTTTCTGATATGTTTGAAAAAGCAGAGAAAGCTAAAGGAGAAATATTCTTTTATAGAGGAGCAATTATTCCTACTAAATATATGAGAGAACATTATAAATTAACAAGTTTAGAATATCTTAAATTATTAAAAGAGTATAAAGGTAAAGTTTTAGCAATTACTGGTAAGAGAGATGTTCAAGCTGATTATAGAGTGTTAGATTCTATAGAAGGGGATAATGTTGTTGTTTCATCTCCAGAGAATGTTAATCATTTTTTAAAAGAACAAGAGGAAGATATGGATATTTTAAATATTAAAAAGATATATAAAAAGTCTTTTAAAAAAGAAATATCTCCTAATGTTAAATCCACTATTAAAGATTGGATTAAAAATTCTTAGAATAGTGGAGGCAAAACGTTTCCTTTAATCTAAATTTTAAAATGTATTGTGCATTAGAGGAGATTTATTGCAATCAAAGAACAAAAGTTTCTTAATTGAGACCGCCTTTTTTTAGAAATTATTTTATCATTAGCCAAATTTGTGGTAGTTTTGCTGAAATATATTTACATTTATATCATTTAATGCTAATCAAAATAGAGGTGGTGATATAAATAGCTGAAAATACGTATCAAAATAACCGCATGTTGAATAAAATTTTAGAAAAATTGGCTCCCTTTAAGGGCATGATTTACTTTGCAGGTATGCTTTTGCTGACACACTTTGTGTGGAAATACAGTTTTACAGAAAGTTTGTCGATGGGCGGCGCGCCGCAAATCTGGTTGTGGCAATGGTTGGATTGTTCCGTTTTTTTTGATGGCTTGGTGGATGTGATTTGCCGTTTTATCGATTGGTGCTTCTCTAAGGTGTTGGGTATAGACGGTTATATGGTATATAATCATCATTTTTATGCCTTCGAACCTGTTAGAACCATGGTTTCGATTGTGTGGAGTTGTACTGGCATGAAACAATTGTTTATCTTTACCATGATGTTGTTGTGCTATCCTAAAGCACATGTGCATAAATTGTGGGCAATCCCTGCCTTTGGAGCTTTGATTTTTGCCTTGAACATCGTGCGTTTGATGGTGTTGTTAAATCACAACAGGGTAGCACCTCAAGATTTTGCCATGTGGCACGAGGGCTCTAAATACGTATTTTACGCTATCATGTTTGGCTTGTGGGTATTGTGGGAAGAAATATCGTTAAAACTATCAACGAAGCATGAAACTGGTTGTTGATAATGGAAATACACGTGCCAAAGTAGCTGTTTTCTCGGACGATGGCGAAGAAGTATTGTTGTATAATTGGCAGCAACCAACGCTCCAAGACTATCAAAAACTTTTGTCCCAATACGAAATAGATGCTGCTTTGATTTGTTCGGTAGGAGCTTTTTCGGATGAGATTTTTGTGTTTTTGAAAAAGTCTATTCCATTGGTGATACAATTGGACGAAAATACGCCTTTGCCACTAAAAAATGGCTATGCTACTCCCAAAACCTTGGGCTATGACCGATTGGCAGTAGCTGTAGGCGCGAATTATTTACATCCCGATAAGCCACTGTTAATTATTGATGCAGGTACAGCCATTACCTACGAATTTGTATCGGAAGATAATACCTATTGTGGCGGCAATATTGCCCCTGGCGTTTCTATGCGTATGCGCAGTATGCACGATTATACGCAAAAATTGCCTCTTTTAGAGCCTTGCCAAACCGATGTGCCAGCAGGTGCTATGGGTGATAATACACACGATGCTATGTGCTGGGGTGTAATTGTGGGAATGACTTACGAGATAGAGGGTTATATCGATGCTATGAAAGCAAAATATCCTTCTATTTTAATTTTTTTAACGGGTGGAGATGCATTTTTCTTTGAAAGACGATTAAAAAGTAGCATCTTTGTATCCCAAAATTTATTGTTACTTGGGTTATATTGCATTTTAAGGTACAATCAATGTCTGCAAATAGATCAGCAGTAAGTGTTTTAATCCTTTTATGGATGGCTTTTGCCATGCCTATTTTTGCTGCAGGTACACTGTCGCCTTATTCTCGTTATGGATATGGAGAATGGTGTAGCACGGCTTTTAGTGCCAGTAGGTCGATGGGAGGTTTGGGATATGGTATGCGCAATAATACCAGCATTAACATCCTTAACCCAGCTTCTTATACGGCAGTAGATAGTTTGACTTTTATGTTAGACTTGGGCGTGTCGGCAAAAATAGACGGGTTTCAAACAGCATCGAACACTTCTACCTTATTTAATGGAAACATTGATTATGTAGCGATTCAGCTACCCGTTGCTAAATTTGCTGCCATTAGTTTTGGGGTTTCTCCACTTTCTACTGTGGGGTATGATTATTCTTTTACCGATGTAAAAGATCCTTACACCAGCAAAGATACCCTTACCATAAAACAATCGTTTAATGGTACTGGCGGTATGACACAAGTTTATTTGGGTCTGTCTTTTGATATTTTGGATAGGGTGGCGATAGGGGTAAATGGTCATTACGTATTTGGCAATATTGCTCACCATCGTAAAGTAAGTTTCCCATACGAAGGCAATAGGTATGTAGCCACAACACAAGACGAAAACTTATACATCAGCGCTTGGTTGTGCGATGTGGGTCTGCAATACCATCAACCCATTGGAAATGACGAGTTGGTTATTGGTGGCGCGTATTCGATCAAGCTGCCCATGCGCAATAAATCGGTTATTACCACCAAAACTACTTTAGAAGAGGTGATAGAAGACAACCAAAGTACATTTGATTATCCCCAAACCATAGGTGCTGGTGTATCTTACCGTTGGGATAAACGATTGTTGGTAGGGGCGGATGTAAGTTGGCAGAATTTTGCCGATGCAAATTATTACGGAAAAACGGGGCAGTTAAACAACCGTTTTGTATATGCCATCGGAGCACAGTATGTGCACAAGCCAGACTCTAAAAAATATGTAGAAAACATGGAGTTTCGTTTGGGTGCTAATTATGCAAACTCTTATATTGATATCGATAACAAAAGCTTTGATAAATGGGCCATTACCTGGGGCGTCGGTTTCCCATTGCCCAACACCAGAACGAAATTGAATTTACACATGGAGTATGGCCAACAAGGTTCGGTACAGGTCAACGGATTGTTGGAACGTTATTACGAAATAGGTATCGGAGTTTCGTTAAACGAAAGATGGTTTGTTAAACGAAAACTAAAATAGTTCGTCCAATAGACAAAATAACAATTATACATAAAATTATTCGCTATGAAAGTAAAGTATTTTTTATTAGGAATTGCCACCGCAATTGTAATGCCTGCTATGGCTGTAAAAGGTGTTGACGATGGCAGTAAATTTGGTACTGGCGAGGATAGTATTCGCTGCTTGGAAAACTTGAGTATGTACCAATCTTACTACAAAATCAAAGATTACGAATCGGCTTATACAAGCTGGAAAGTAGTTTTTGATGAATGTCCTCAAGCTGGTGGTCGTACCTTATATGGTAATGGTGCATACCTCATTGTACAAAAAATGATGAAAGCACCTGCTGCCGAAAAACAACAATGGTTTGACTTGTTGATGAAATGTTACGATCAACGCGTACAATATTTTGGCACTGACCGTAAATACTCAGAAGCTTGGATCCGTGGTCGTCAAGCTGTAGATTACATGAACTATTCTGGCGATGCTAACATGTTGAGCAAAGTGCTTCCCTGGTTGAAACAAGCTGTAGATCATGGTATGCACAATGCAGATGCTGATGTTATCAACTCGTATTTCCAAATGTTGGAAAAACAATATCAAACCAACCCAGAAACCTATCGTGCCGAATTTATCGATGAATATTTGCGTGTTGGCGATATGTTAGACAAACGTATCATGATGGCAGACAAACAACAAAACAACTATCAATTGGTACGTAACAATATCGATAATATTTTCTCGGTAAGTGGTGCTGCCGATTGCAAAACTTTAGAAACCGTATTTGCATCGAAAGTAGAAGCAGAAAAAGAAAATACCGAAGCTTTGAACAAAATCATTCGTGTATTCCGTATGGCAGGTTGCAAAGAATCGGATGTGTATAGCACCGCTTCTATTTATTCGCACAAATTGAACCCAACTGCACAAACAGCCGAAGGTTGCGCTCAACGTGCTATCAAACAAGAAAAATATACCGAAGCACTTGCTTTCTACGACGAAGCTTTGCAATTGGAAGAAATCGACTCGCTTAAATACGATTATGCGTATGCAAAAGCTGCTATCTTGCGTCAATTAGGTCGTTATGCCGAAGCACGCAGTGCTGCTTACCAAGCTATCTCATTCAATGGTAAAGAAGGTGAACCTTATATTTTGATTGCAACGATGTATGCTGATAGCAATCCATTTGGTGATGATAAGATTTTGGCTAAAACCGTTTACTGGGCTGCTGTTGATAAATTGGAAAAAGCAAAAAGCGTTGATCCTGCATGTAGCGAAGCTGCTCAAAAACTAATCAGTGCTTATCGTCAACATTATCCTTCTAAAGAAGACGTATTCTTCAAACCCGAATTGAAACCTGGAACTATGTTCCACATTGGCGGATGGATGAACGAAGATGTTCGTTGCCGCGACTAATGCGTTGAAATCGTTTTTGAAAAATATCAATTATAGCGTAACGACTGCTCTTGGGGTGGTCGTTATGCTTGTATTATCAGCTTGTGCTTCTTCTATCGATAGCGAGGAATCTACGCCCCAGCTGCGTGATTCGATGGCGGTTATGAAATCGTATCAAGTAACTACCTTGGTATCTGACTCGGGTGTGACACGCTATCGGGTACATGCCAAGCAATGGTTGGTGTACGATAAAGTAAAACACCCTCGCTGGGATTTTCCATACGGTATTCGTTTGGAACAATTTGATCAAAACTATCAGGTTCATTCCGAGGTTACTTCTCGCAAAGCCATTTATTATATCAATTCCGAAATGTGGATTCTTTCTGATTCGGTTAGGGCAACCAACCGGGCTGGCGAGGTTTTTGAAACCGACGAACTGACGGTTATCCAGGATCAAGACCTGATTTATACCGATAAACCCGTTAAGATTACGCAAAAAGAGCGTATTATCAATGGGGTAGGTATGCGATCGAACCATCAGTTAACCCGATACACCATCGAAAAAACACAAGGAGTCATTACATTAGACGAAGAGGAAACTGCCACAGACAGTATATGAGTACAATCATCATTGTTATTTTAATTTCGTTGCTATTTTCTGCCTTTTTTTCGGGCATGGAGATAGCTTTTGTTGCGTCCAACAAACTGCGCTTGCAAATGGATATGCAAAAGCAGACACTAACGTCGTCTATTTTGTCAATCTTTTATGCGCACCCCGATCGCTATATTTCTACTATCTTGGTAGGGAATAATATCGCATTGGTTATATACGGTATGCAAATGGCAGCCTTGTTGGAGCCTTTTTTGTATGAATGGTTGGCTAATAGTGCCGTTGTTGCCATTGCGCAAACTTTTATTTCCACGTTGGTTATTTTAATTACGGGCGAATTTTTGCCTAAAATGATCTTTAAAATAAATCCCAACTGGTGGATACAGGTGTTTGCTGTGCCGATGCTCCTTTTTTATGTGCTACTGTATCCGATTTCGATGTTTATGAGTTGGATATCGGAGTTGTTGATGCGCTTGTTCCATCTGCCAGCAGGGCAGACCGATCGCTATTTGGTGGGGCGTGTTGATTTGGATAGATTGATTCATGAATCGATCGAAACCTCCGAAGAAGAAGTAGAAAATGATTTGAAATTTTTTCAGAATGCGTTGGATTTATCCAAGGTAAAATTGCGTAACTGCATTGTTCCTCGTACCGAAATAGAGGCGGTTGATTACAATTGTTCGTTGGACGAATTGAAACAAACTTTTGTGCAAACGGGCTATTCTAAATTGTTGGTTTATCAAGATAATATCGATAACATCGTGGGGTATGTGCACTCTAAAGAGTTGTTTACCAAACCCGAAAGATGGCAATCGCAGATTATTTTGGTGCCCATTGTTCCCGAAACCATGGCTGCTAATAAATTGATGAATATGCTGTTGCTCAAGAAAAAAAGTTTGGCTGTAGTGGTGGATGAATTTGGTGGAACCTCGGGTATAGTAACGTTAGAAGATATTGTAGAAGAGATTTTTGGAGAAATTGAGGATGAACACGATACCCCCGAGTACGTAGAAAAACAACTTTCTGAAAGCGAATTTATTTTTTCGGGTAGGTTAGAGATTGATTATCTGAATGAAACGTTTGATTTGTTGTTACCCGAGTCGGAAGATTACTTGACTTTGGCTGGTTTGGTATTGCATGTTTATCAAGGTTTACCCCCAGCAGGAGAACAAATTAAGATCAAAGGCTATACGCTAAAAATTATCAAAGCAACTAAAAATAAAATAGAGTTGATTAAGTTGATAAAAGATAATTAAAAAGTGCCGTTTTTACTAAAAAATCATTATCTTCGCACTTTCATAAATTAAAACCATTTTCCGAGAAAGAAATAAAATTAACTATATTATGGCAACATTAGAAAAAATCAGACAAAGAGGCGTGCTTTTAACCTGTGTCATTGGTTTTGCATTGATTCTTTTTATTTTTACCGGCGTTGATTTCAATACCTTGTTTGGCGAATCTCGTACCTTGGTAGGCGAAGTAAACGGAAATCAAATTGAAATTGCAGAATTTGAAAAACGTTACGACGAAGCTCAAACTTTCTTTCAAGTAGAACGCGGCGTCAATAGTTTAGACGAACAAACTGCCGTTGAGGTACGTAACATTGTTTGGACCACTTGGTTGCGTGAGCAATTGTATGGCGAAGAATGCGCTAAGTTGGGCATTTCGGTAACTGACGACGAATTGGCAGAACAATTGGTAGGTGAAAATCCTAATCCAATGTTGAGCAATTTGCGTTTATTTTACAACCCAGAAAAAAATGGTTTTGACAAAGAAATCTTGTTGCAACTTTTGCAAGTTATTGATAACGATGCAAATAGCGACTATGCTAAATATTGGGCTTATGTAGAACGCAACATTCGCTTGCAATTGTTAGAAAACAAATACAATACATTGGTAGCTACCTCTATCAATTATAACAATGCAGATGCACAAGCACTTTACAATGCAAAAAAAGCGGCTAATATCGAATATGTTTACGTTCCTTATACTTCGCAAGCCGATTCGTTGTTCAGCGCATCTGACAAAGAAATCGAAACTTACTACAAAAACAATTTGAATAAATATTACCAAGCCAACGAACAACGTGTTGTAAAATTGTTGTCTTATCCCATTGCACCATCAAGCGAAGATTTTGATGCTACCCAAAAATGGATCGAAGATTTGAAAGATGAGTTTGCAACTTCGGCTGATTTTGTTGCTTTGTCTAATCAAAATTCGGATGTTATTTACAACGGTATTGCCGTTTCAAAACAAAACATCGATGCTGATTTGAAAGACTTTGCATTTTCGGGTAAAAAAGGTGATGTATTTGGACCAACTTTGATTGGTAATACCTTTAAAATGGCTCGTTTGGTAGAAACAGGCATCATGGCTCCCGACTCGGTAAAAGCACGTCACATTTTGGTTCAAGACCAAGATGCTGCTAAAACAAAAGCTTTGGCAGATAGTTTGGTGGCTTTGCTAAAAAATGGTGCTGATTTTGCTGCTTTGGCAAAAGAATATTCGTTGGCAGGAACTGCACAAAACGGTGGCGAATTGGGTTGGTTTAAAGAAGGTGAAATTGATGTTGATTTCAGCAAAGCTTGTTTTGCAGCTAAAACCAACGAAATCTTTACCTATCCTATGAGTGGTGCCATTCAAATTGTACAAGTTACCGAAAAAACAAAAGCGGTAGAGAAAGTGTTGATTTGCGTGTTGCAACGTACCGTAGAAGCTGGCTCGCAAACTTATGGTCAAATTTACAGCAATGCGAGTCAATACATTGCTCAAAATACCACACAAGGCGCATTTGTGGATAGCGCACGTGCCGAAAAAGGATTGTTCTTGCGTACCTATACCGTATCGAAAGAGGATAACCAAGTAGGTACCTTAGAAAATTCTCGTCAAATTATTCGTTGGGCATTTAATAATAAACCTGGTTCGGTTGCCGACCAAGTATTTGAATGTGGCGCTAATTTTGTGGTTGTCATGGTTGACGAAGTAATTCCAGAGGGCGAAAAATCGTTGGATGCAGTTAAGAGCCAAGTTAAATGGTCTGTCTTGCAAGACAAAAAAGGCGATGCCATTGTTGCGAATATGCAAGCTGCTGGTGACAATCTAGCTGCGTTGGGCGAAGTTAAATCGGCTCAAAATGTATCGTTGTCATCGTCGTTCATTCCTAATGTAGGACGTGAACCTATGCTTGCAGCATGCATTCCTGCTTTGATTTCTAGCAATCAAATTCAATATGTAAAAGGTACAACGGGTGTTTATGCCGTTAAATTGCAATCGGTAGTAGAACAAGCTGCTTTTGATGCCAATGCAGAAATCGCAGATTACAGCAACCGCAATCCTTTTGTTTATACTACATTTGAATCTTTGAAGAAAAGTGCCAAAATTGTAGATAATCGCATTAACTTTTACTAATCGTTAGGTTTAGGCTTTCGTGCCTTGAATCTACTCTTTATAGTAAGGGGCAACTAAAGTTACTTTTAGTCAGCCCCTTATTTTATCCGTATAAAAAATAATCGAGTATGTCAATATCATCCTTAAATGAGCAACAAAAAGCTGCCGTTATGTACAACGAGGGTCCCTCGTTGGTAATAGCAGGAGCAGGGTCGGGCAAAACACGTGTGCTGACCTATAAAATTGCGTATTTAATGGAAGTGATAGGTTTGAAACCTTATCAAATTATGGCGTTGACATTTACGAATAAGGCAGCACGCGAAATGAAACAACGTATTGCTGCTATGGTGGGCGAAGAAAAATCGCGTCATTTAGCGATGGGTACTTTTCACTCTCAATTCTCCAAGATTTTGCGTACAGAGTCTGAGTACCTTGGTTTGCCTGCTAATTTTACGGTGTATGATACAGCCGACTCCAAGAATTTGATAAAAACCATTGTCAAAGAGATGCAATTGGACGATAAGGCTTATAAACCATCTGTGGTACTATCTCGCATATCGGCTGCCAAGAACAAAATGATTATGCCGCAAGATTATGGCGATGCCAATGGTAGGTCTGCCGATTTTATGCGACGTATTCCCAAGGTGAAAGAAATTTATGCGGAATACCAACAGCGTTTGCGTCAGGCTGGCGCAATTGACTTTGACGATATGTTGTGCCTGACAAACCGTTTGTTTGCACAACATCCGCAAGTTTTAGAGAAATACCAAAATCGTTTTCAGTATATTTTGGTTGATGAGTATCAAGATACCAATTACGCTCAATATTTGATTATCAAGGCGTTGGCTGCTAAACACCGCAGGGTTTGCGTGGTTGGTGACGATTCGCAAAGTATTTATGCCTTTAGAGGGGCGGATATTAGCAATATCCTGCATTTTCAAAAGGAATATGCTCCTGCTAAGTTGTTTAAATTAGAGCAAAATTATCGTTCTACCCAAACGTTGGTTGAGGCTGCGAATAGTTTGATTGCGCATAATCGTGGAAGGATTCCCAAACATGTTTTTTCGGAGAACGAAGTGGGGGATCCCATTCAGTTGATAGAGGCTTACTCTGATCACGAAGAGGCAAGTATGGTGGCAATGCGCATTAACCGTTTGGTACGTTCGATGGGAGCAACGTATGGTGATGTAGCTGTACTTTATCGGGTGAATGCGCTTTCGCGATTGTTGGAAGATGCCATGCGTAATAGCGCGATACCGTATGTTATTTATGGAGGTCAGTCGTTTTACCAACGCAAAGAAATCAAAGATGTGTTGGCGTACTTGCGCCTGTTGGTAAATCCGGCAGACGAGGAGGCTTTTAAAAGGTGTATCAACTATCCTGCGAGAGGGATCGGGGAAACGACGATAAATAAGGTAAAAGAGGTTGCGCATACGCAACAAGTTTCGTTGTTTGAGGTGGCAAGTAATCCACTCAAATATAATTTACCCGTAAATGCGCCTACTGCTAAACGACTCATTGCATTTACCAGTTCGTTGTGCGAAATTGCAGCCGATATGGATAAGCAAAATGCTTATGATGTGGCATTGCGCGTTTTGGATATGTCTGGTATTGTTACCATGCTCAAAACCAGTGCAGATGTTGCTGCCGAGAGTGATTTGCAAAACATCGATCAATTACTAACGAGTATCAAAGAATACGTTGATAAGCATTTAGAAGAAGAAGGGGTAGAGTTGGGTTTGGTCTCTTATTTGTCGGAAGTGGTATTGCTAACCGATGCTGATACCGATAACAAAGATGAGGCAAATAGGGTGACGCTTATGACGGTTCATGCTGCCAAAGGATTGGAATTTCCGCATGTCTTTGTGGTGGGATTAGAAGAAGAACTTTTTCCCAGTTGCAAGGATGTGGAGAGTGCCGATGAGATAGAAGAAGAAAGACGTTTGTTGTATGTTGCTATTACACGTGCAAAGCAAAAATGTTTTTTGTCGTATGCCAAATCGCGTTTTAGAAACGGAAAAACCAATTATGGTGTCCCCAGTCGCTTTATACGAGAAATAGATGCACGTTATGTGCAATCCAATGCGAAACAACATAATTCGTTCGATTTTACCCGCAAGGATGAAAGTTTCTTTTCGCGTCCTACGCAGTTCTCTCGTTCTATCCCAGGTATGATGCGTAAAACCGAAATCAAACCGACAACTTATGCCGCTAAGACTGCGCCTGTTTCGTCTTCGTCTTTGGGTGCATCGTCTTTGTCGTCGCCTGCGGCGTCGAATGCGTTTATGCCCTTGCAACAGGTGTCGGTAGGACAAAAGGTTTTGCACGAAAAATTTGGTATCGGTGTCGTGTCGTTGGTCGAAGAATCGGCATCGGGTACACGTGTTAAGGTGCAGTTTGAGCACTCGGGCGAGCGCTTGTTACTCTTAAAATTTGCAAAACTTAAAATAATTGGCTGAAATTGTCGTTATTCTATAAATAAGGTATCGTGAAAAGATTTGTTTCTATCTGTTGTTTGTGTTGGGTTGCCATGTTGCACATGGTAGCTGCTAACATGGTGCATGGTTATGTGCGCACAGAGGGAGGAGATTTGTTACCTTATGTAGATGTTCAGATTAAGAGCGAAAATCTACACGTGCTTACCGATACAGTTGGGGCTTATACCATAGAAACCGAGTCGGATACCGTGATGGTCGAGTTCTCTCACTTGGGTTACAAAACGGAACAGCGTTATTTTATCTTTAATGCCAAAAAGAATGTTAGGCGCATGGATGTTTTTATGCGCGAAGATGCCCAAAACTTAGAGGATGTCATGGTGTCGGGGGGTAGGTTGCAACATACCATGTCGCAACGTATCGATGTGAGTACCTTGCAAGTGTTGCCTGTGGCTACGGGTGGCGGTATCGAGGATTTGGTCAAAACATTTCAAGGCGTAAGTTCGAACAACGAGTTGAGTTCGCAGTACTCGGTTCGAGGGGGTAGTTACGACGAAAATAGTGTGTATGTAAACGGGATTGAGGTGTATCGTCCCTATTTGGTCCGTACTGGCGAACAAGAAGGGTTGAGTTTTGTAAACCCCGATTTGGTGGGTAATGTAGAATTTACGGCAGGTGGTTTCGACTCTCGATATGGTGATAAGTTGTCGTCTGTTTTGGATATCACCTACCGCAAACCGATGTCCTTCGAAGCTGGAATAGCGGGTAGTTTTATGGGAGCAACTGCCTATATTGGTTCGTCGAACGAAAAATACAGTCAAATACACGGTATTCGCTATAAAAATGCTTCGTGGTTGTTGGGAACACTTCAAACCAATGCAGAATACGACCCTAACTTTTTGGATTATCAAACGTATATTACCTACAAACCGCACGAAAAGGTAGAACTTGCGTTGTTGGCAAACTTATCGCAAAATACCTACAACTTTAAGCCCGAAACACGCTCTACCACTTTTGGTTCGCTAAACGATTTGCAAAATTTTACGGTTTATTTTAGCGGCCAGGAGAAAGACCTTTTTAGAACGGCTTTTGGCGCGTTATCGGCTACCTATAAACCCGATGATAGGTGGAAATTAGGTTTGACGCTTTCGGCTTTTTATACCGACGAACGGATTAGTTACGATATAGAGGGCGAATATTGGCTCAATAAGGTGTATTCGTTAGAGGACTTGACAGGCGAACAAACGGGTGTGGGTAATTATTATGAACATGCTCGTAATCAGATGAACTCCTTGGTGTTGCGAGCAGCGCACGATGGATCGGTTAAATTGACCGAGCATAATTCGCTTTTGTGGGGTGTTGATTTTACGCAAGAGTTGGTGAGTGAGACAGTTAATGAATGGGAAATGCGCGATTCTTCGGGTTATTCCATTCCTTACAACGAAACCTCTCCTAATTTGTATTACACCTTGCAATCGTCAAATAAATTAGATGCCTTTAGAATAAGGGGGTATATACAAGATGAATATAAATGGCACATGCGCAAAGGTGGCATTATGTCGTTTAATGGGGGTGTTCGTTTTAATTATTGGTCGTTTAATAACGAATTTACGGTTAGCCCCCGTGTCGTGTTGGCGTATTTTCCTGATATTAAGCCTGATATTCGTTTTAGGTTTGCTGCTGGTTTGTATTATCAAACTCCCAGCTACAAAGAAATTAAGGATACCATTACGGTTAATAACCAGTTAACCAACTACTTGAATACAGGCATCAAGTCGCAACGCTCTTTGCAGTTTATTGCAGGCATGGATTATTACTATAATTTCTTGCGACATCCGTTTAAATTATCGCTCGAGGTATATTATAAGAATCTGGCTAACTTGATTCCGTACAATGTGGATAACATGAGCATAACCTATTTAGGACAAAATAATGCTTCGGGTTATGCTGCTGGTTTGGATGTGAAATTGTTTGGCGAAATGGTTCCTGGGGTCGATTCGTGGTTGGGCTTTTCGTTGATGCGTACCATGGAAAAAATAGATGGAAGCGACGAATACATTCCAAGACCAACCGACCAATTGTATAATATTTCGCTCTTTTTTCAGGATTATGTTCCTGGTCTGCCTCAATATCGGGTGCATGTGTTATTTAATTGGGCACAAGGTTTTCCCGTTTGTCCGCCGCATAGCCCTCGATCGGCATCTAAAAACCTACGCGCATCCGATTATCGTCGGGTAGATATTGGTGTGTCGCGCGTGTTTGAGAAAGGTAAAGATCCTTGGATGGGTAGAGGATTCTTTAAACCCTTTAAGCAAATCTTGATAGCCTTTGAAGTGTTGAACCTATTTGGCTTTAATAACGTAAACTCTTATTATTGGGTAACGGATATATACAATGTGCAATATGCTGTACCTAACTACCTAACAGGTAGGCAGTTTAATTTAAAAATTCAACTTAAATTCTAATATGTACAATCTTGTTTTTTGGCTGATAATAGCCTTTGTTGTTCTCGAATTTGTGGCAGAAAGATGGGTGTCGAAACTCAATGCAAGTTGGTTTGGAAAACCTATACCCGAAATATTGTCGGGTGTGTTTGATACCGAAAAATATACCAAACAGCAAGCTTACTCGCTTACCAACTATCGTTTTGGCGTATTGGTAGCCTCTTTTTCTGTTTTGATTTCTTTGGTGGCATTGGCGTTGGGACTTTACGGCTGGTTGGATGATTTTTTGCGTCAATGGCTATCGCAAGAAGTTTGGTTGTGTTTGGCTTTCTTTGGCGTAATCATGGTGGTAAATGCCATTATCGACTTGCCATTTGATTATTACAAAACTTTTGTAATCGAAGAAAGATTTGGATTTAACAAAGCAACCAAAGGGGTATTTTTTGCCGATCAAGTAAAAAATATGTTGCTATCAGCTGTGATGGGTGGCGTTTTGTTGGGCGTGATTACCGCTGTGTATGTGGCTCTCCCAACTTATTTTTGGCTTTTGGCATGGTTGGTTGTATCTGCATTTTCTTTGTTTATGACCATGTTCTATTCGGAGTGGATAGTTCCTCTCTTTAATAAACAAACACCCTTGGAGTCTGGCGAATTGAGGGATGCTATCGAAGCTTTTGCGCAAAAAGCAGGCTTTGAATTGACCAATATTTACGTAATTGATGGCTCGAAACGTTCTACCAAGGCAAATGCCTATTTTAGTGGATTAGGAGGTAAAAAACGCATTATTTTGTACGATACCTTGATTAAAGAACTAACAACACAAGAAATAGTAGCTGTTTTGGCGCACGAAATAGGTCACTACAAGCACAAACACACGCGTACTATGATTACTGTTTCGTTGTTGAGTAATTTAATGATGTTTGCTTTGTTGGGATTCTTTGTGGCGAGTCCACAATTGTCGGTAGCCATGGGGGGTAGTGTACCTTCGTTTCACTTGGGTATTATGGCATTTGGTATTTTGTACTCGCCCATATCAACCTTGTTGGGCTTGGCCATCAATGCTTTGTCGCGTCGTAACGAATACCAAGCAGATGCGTTTGCTGCATCGTACGGATTGGGCGATGATTTGATTAGTGCTCTTAAAAAACTATCCTCGACCTCGCTTGCTAATTTGCAACCACACCCTGCCTTTGTTTTTATGCATTATTCGCATCCTACATTGCTGCAACGTTTGTTAGCAATAACATCATCTAAAGCTTAGGCGTGCTTTTTTAGGTATTCCTGGAGTCCCGCTAGTAAGTTTTCGATGGTATAATAATCTTCGCTGAAAAGCGGATTGGTAAAGATCCATTTAACGGGGTCGGTTGTTTGTATGTTGATACAACAATCGGCCTCGTTGCTTAGGGTATAACCTTGTCGTAACAAAGCACGACGTGTCCAGGTATAGGCCTCATTTTCTTCTCCTTGCAAGTGTACTTGCATGCCGTTTGTCTCGTACTCGACCCTAAAATTTCCAACCTGTTTGTCAAAGTAAAAATAACGAGAAGCAAAGACTTTGGTTAAGTAGTCGCTCATGATAATGTCTTCGGGAATCCCCTTTTTTATGCCCTGACCAGTTAAAAGCCACAATTTGTCGGATATTTGCAAGGCTAATTCCAATTCGTGGGTAGAAAGTAGGATGGCCTTGCCCGTTTCTTTTGCCAAACGACGCAAAAGGAGCATAATCTCGATGGTGTTGGGTAGGTCTAAATGCGCTGTAGGCTCGTCCAAAAAGATAATTGGCGTGTCTTGTGCCAACGCTTTGGCAATCATAACCCGTTGTTTTTCTCCGTCCGATAGTTGGTTAAAGTAGTGGTGGGTTTTGTGGGTTAAGTGTACCTGCTCGATAGCTGTAGCTACCCAATTTTTGTCCTCTGGAGTTAATTTGCCTGCCCAGTTGGTATGGGGAAAACGCCCCATCTCTACAATTTGCTGTACGGTAAGTGATTGGCTTTGGATGCGGTCTGTTAATACCACTGCTAACAATTTGGCACGATCGGCATGTTTTAGACTGTTGATACTCGTGTCGTTGAGCAAGATACTGCCTTCCAATGGTTTTTGTAATCCTGCCAAGGTGCGGATGAGGGTGGATTTGCCGCCCCCGTTAGGTCCGATAAGTCCGACCATTTCGCCTGTGTAAAGTTGTAGCATCATGTTTTGATGCAAGACCTTTTTGCCATATCCGATGGCCAATCTTTTGGTGGTTAATATGTGGTAAGAACGGCTCATTATTGGTGTAAATGTTTGTTTTTGATGATAACCCATAGAATAATCGGTGCGCCAATTAACGAACTAACGGCATTGATAGGTAACATGTACTCGCTGATGGGTAATTGGGTAAAGCAATCGCACAGCATGGTAAGCGTGGCTCCCATAAGAATGCAAGCGGGCAAAATGATGCGGTGATCGGATGTTTTAAAAATGCCCTTGGCGATGTGTGGAACCGCCATGCCGATAAAGGCAATGGGACCCGTAAATGCGGTAGTTGTTGCGGCTAAGATGCAGGTGGTAAGGATAATCCACGTGCGTGTCCATCCCATGGAAATGCCCAATCCAGTGGCATAATTTTCGCCCAAGAGCATGGCATTTAGGCGTTTACATAGTAGGAGTGCGCTTATTAGTCCGATGGTAATGATGGATGCCATGATGTCCCACATATCCCATGTAACAGCCCCAAGGCTCCCCATAGACCAGACAATGTACATTTTTAAGGCTTCGGGGTTGCTGATGCTTTGCAGTACGTTAATCAAGGCTCCCGATATGCTGCCGAACATCATCCCTACCAATAGCAAAGAAATGGTATCGGAAGTGCGTTTTGATACCAATAGTACCAATAGCATCACCACCAATGCTCCTACAATAGCGGCTACAATTTGTACCCAAATGCCTCCCATTATCCACGAAGGGAAAAAGGTGCTTCCAAGTAGCAGTAGGGCGACGCCCAAGCCTGCTCCCGAAGAAATACCCAATACGTATGGTCCTGCCAGTGGGTTAGCAAAGAGGGTTTGCATGAGCTGTCCAGCAACAGCAAGTCCTGCTCCTGTAATACAGGCTGTGGCTGCTTTGGGAAGGCGAAAACTCCACAATATGGGCCATAGACCATTGTCGTTATTTTGCGTAAATGCTTGCCATAGTTGCGCAGGCGATATGCGAATACTGCCTATGCAAAGGTCGGCTATCAAAGCAATGATGAATAGCAACGCAGTGCAACTAAAAAGTAGGGTATTTTTGGTGGTATTCATGGCAACCTTTCGATATAATAGGTTTCTTGATTGGGCAAAAGGGTAGGATGGGCTATGCACATCAAATCGTGTAGCAGTTTGTCGGGATAGACGACAGCACTTTCCCAAAAATCGTTTCCACCCATGGGGGTGGTACGCTTGCGGTAATGGAATACTTGCCCCCTTTTTACGGGCTTAAAGTCGATAAGGCGTTTGTCCATCTGTGCCAGTTGGTTAACGCTGTCGGCATCTACGCCTACCCAAATGTCTGCTTGGTTAAAATGATACCAAACGGTTTCGAACGATAAGGGTAAACTGCTTGTTTGCACATTTTCGCTATAATGATAACTAACGCCTGCGTGTTTGAAAAGTTGCCCCATAAAACTATTGCCACCTGGCATGTACCAAGTGTCTTTGAACGGCAAACCGCTCATGATAACAGGTTTGTTGTTGGCGGATTGTGCCAGTTGGGTTAGTGCTTGGTAATGTTGGCAAGTTTGGTTAAAAATGCTATCGGCTATGGCAGCTTTATCCATGAGAATGCCAAATACTTTGATCCATTCTGCACGTGCAAGCAGATGAGGCTCGGTCCATTCTATCGTCGGGATGACAGGAATTCGCAATTTTTTTAGGCGGTCGGTTTGGGTGTCGGCTTGTGGATATGCTGTTACAAAAACGGCCTGTGGATTTAATTGGGTTATTTTTTCTAAATGCATTTGGTAGGCATCGCCTAAATGGGAAACCATGCCATTTTGGTGTTGTGTACGTAGGTTTTGACTGTAAAATAATTGGGGCGAACAAGCACCAACTACCACAGCAGGTTGCTCCAAAGCGTCTATATAGCCCATGTGTGGTGCCGATTGGATGCAAACTCGTTTTAAAGGGATCAGGATTCGTGTGCCGTCTGTAGGGGTAGAAATGCTATCGTGCTTGATAAGGTAATATTTGCCCAGTATTTGACCTTCGTTCCATGGGTTGTGAATGGTTAGCAAGGTATGGTTTTGGGCATATTTTAGGCTAAAATGCTTGGCATAAGTCAAACTGTCGGTTTGGTAAAGGATGGTTTGCTTGTCGCTACCTTTGTGGGGGCCCAAGCAGGCGCAAAAACTGCAAATTAGTAATATGTAGAGTATGTTTTTTGACATAGTTTGCGTTTCTAACATTGCAAATATACGGCAATATTCCTTATATTTGCAAACTATACTTTAGTTTAATTGTGGTAGAAATATCTTTGTTTCGGAGATTAAATACCTAAAAATAGAAACGTTTCAATATGAAAATCATTATCGTCGGTCCAGCACATCCATATAGAGGAGGGTTAGCTACGTTCAATGAGTGTATGGCACAGCAATTTCAAAAGGACGGAGCACAGCTTTCGGTCGAAACGTTTACATTGCAATATCCCTCTTTTTTGTTTCCCGGAAAAACCCAATATACGACGGATGCAGCTCCCAAAGATTTGTTGATACGTAGGTCTGTTCATTCGGTTAATCCGTTTAATTGGATAAAGGTGGGTAGGCGATTGCGCAAAGAGAATGCCGATTTGGTGTTGTTGCGTTATTGGATGCCGTTTATGGCTCCCTGTATGGGAACCATCGGAAGAATGATTCGTAAAAACAAGAAAACCAAGGTGGTAGGCTTAATCGATAACATGATACCGCACGAAAAACGCATCGGGGATAACCTATTGTCGCGTTATTTTGTAAATAGCATGGACGCTTTTGTCGTATTGTCCGATTCGGTTAAAGAAGAATTGCGTCAGTTTGATCAAGTAAAACCTTGTTTGGTAACGCCTCATCCTACATACGATCATTATGGTAATTTGTTGAGCAAAGCAGAGGCGGCTAATTTGTTGGGATTGGATGCTTCGATGCGGTATATCTTGTTTTTTGGTTTTATTCGCGATTACAAAGGGTTGGATGTGTTGATGCGTGCTTATGCCGATAAGCGTATGGAGCAGCGAAATATTCGGTTGATTGTGGCAGGTGAATTTTATAACAATGCCGATAAATATCATGCTTTGGAAAAAGAATTAGGCTTGGAAGGTAAAATTCATTGGTTCTCCGATTACATTCCTAACGAAGAGGTGACGCGTTTTTTTAGTGTGGCAGATTTGGTGGTTCAGCCCTATAAAACAGCAACACAAAGTGGTATTTCGCAGATGGCATATCATTTTGAAAAACCGATGGTTGTAACGGCTGTTGGTGGATTGCCCGAGATTGTTCCGCACGGTAAGGTTGGATATGTGGTTCCGGTTGACGATAAAGCAGTGGCAGATGCTGTAGTCGATTTTTTTGACCATCATACGGCAGCAGATTTTGCAGCATATATTAAAGAGGAGAAGAAAAAATACACGTGGGAGAATTTTTGCAACGTTGTTAGGCAGTACTTTCTTTAGTTGTAGCTGCGCGACGTCGCAGGTTGCAAGTCGAAGGTCGCAGGTCGCAGGTCAAAAGTAGGGACGCACGGTCGTGCGTCCGTGCTCCAAAACCGCAACGCCTCACCGCCTAAACGAATCACCGCATCACCGACTCACCGAATCACCACTCTTATTCGCTTTGTTGAAAACTTTTTTAAATTTTTGTTACTTAATTATTTGTGTATTTGTAAATAAAGTTCTATTTTTGCAATCCGTTTTGAAGAATATATAAAAAACAATATAGCAATGTCAAAAATTTGTCAAATTACCGGTAAGAAAGCCGTTGTCGGCAACAACGTTTCTCACTCAAAGAGAAGAACGAAACGTAAGTTTGATGTGAACCTTTTCGTTAAAAAATTTTATTGGGTTGAACAAGATTGCTGGGTAAGCCTAAAGGTTTCTGCCAATGGTCTTCGTGTTATCAATAAATTAGGTTTGGATGCAGCTATTAAACGTGCTGCTGAAAAAGGTTACCTATAACATTTAATTTAAGGAGATTACTACCATGGCAAAGAAAGCAAAAGGAAATAGAGTACAAGTTATTCTTGAGTGCACCGAGCACAAAGAAAGCGGTATGCCAGGCATGTCGCGTTACATCACTACCAAAAACAGAAAAAATACAACTGAACGTTTGGAGTTGATGAAATACAACCCTGTATTGAAAAAAATGACTCTTCACAAAGAAATTAAATAAGATATACTATGGCAAAGAAAACAGTCGCAACGATTCAAAGAGGTGAAGGACGTTCGTTCGCTAAGGTGATTAAAATGGTTAAATCGCCTAAAACCGGTGCTTACATGTTCCAAGAGGAAATTGTACACAACGATAACGTAAAAGACTTTTTAGCAAAATAATAATTGCTTATCTCAAATAAGAAAGCGGGTTCTTTTTGAACTCGCTTTTTTTTGTTGTAGTCCAATAACGGAAGTCTTGAAATAGCAAAAAGAATGGATTCTTGGGTTAGAATTTTATTAAATGCGTGATTTTCATTAACTTTGTACGATATTTTAACAGAAATAATATGGGATTCTTTTCGTTCTTTAAAAAAGACAATGCAGAACAAAAACAAGAGGTGTTAGAAAAAGGTTTGTCTAAAACCAAAGAAAGTGTTTTTGATAAGATTAAACGTGCTGTTGCGGGTAAGGATAAAGTAGATGATGAGGTGTTGGACAACTTAGAAGAAGCGCTTATTACATCGGATGTAGGGGTTGAAACTACGTTGCGCATTATTGAACGCATCCAAGATAGGGTGTCTCGGGATAAATACATGAACACACAAGAGTTGAATCAAATTTTGTGTGACGAGGTTATTGCTTTGTTGGCAGAAAATAATACCGAAGATTTTGCGGACATCGAAATTGACACAACCCAAAATCCTTATGTAATATTGGTAGTAGGCGTGAACGGCGTGGGTAAAACCACGACCATTGGCAAGTTAGCTTATCAATTTAAAAAAGCAGGTAAATCGGTTTATTTAGGTGCTGCCGATACCTTTAGAGCGGCTGCAGTTGATCAGTTGGTTATTTGGGGAGAACGTGTTGGTGTGCCTGTTATCAAACAAAAAATGGGTGCCGATCCTGCGTCGGTTGCTTACGATACCTTGGCATCAGCCAAAGCAAATAAGGCAGATGTAGTAATTATCGATACAGCAGGTCGTTTGCATAACAAGGTTAATTTGATGAACGAATTAACCAAAATTCGTAACGTGATGCAAAAATTAGTGCCCGATGCGCCTCATGATGTTTTGTTGGTGTTGGATGGATCGACTGGACAAAATGCCTTTGAACAAGCAAAACAATTTACCAAAGCAACCCAAATTACCTCGTTGGCAATTACTAAATTGGACGGAACAGCCAAAGGTGGAGTAGTGATAGGTATTTCGGACCAATTTAAAATACCCGTAAAATACATTGGCTTAGGCGAACAAATGGAAGATTTGCAATTGTTTGATAAACAGTCTTTTGTAAAGTCGTTGTTGGGTAATATTACCAAATAGTATGAAAAAGCAAGTAGTTGATTTTATCACCTTAGGTTGTTCTAAAAATTTGGTCGATACCGAGAATTTAATGACCAAATTTGAACGAGCTGGTTTTAAGGTGACACACGATGCCGCCAATCCCAAAGGTCGCATTGTGGTTGTTAATACTTGTGGCTTTATTGGCGACGCCAAAGAAGAAAGCATCGAAGTAATCTTGCAACAAGCCATGCGCAAACAACAAAAAAAGATAGATAAGTTGTTTGTAATGGGCTGTCTTTCGGAACGTTATCGAAGCGAGTTGAAAGAAGAAATCCCCGAAGTGGATGCTTTTTATGGTAAATTTGATTTTGATACAATTTTGTCCGATTTGCAAGCACAGCCTGTCTCTGCTTGTGGTGCTCGATATATTACCACACCCTCGCATTATGCTTACATCAAGATTGCCGAAGGATGCAACAGGGCTTGCTCGTATTGTGCTATTCCTTTGATTACGGGCAAATACAAAAGCCGTAGTATCGAAGCGATTGAGCAAGAAGTAAAAGAATTGGTAGCCAAGGGTGTTTCGGAATTTCAGTTGATAGCGCAAGACCTTACTTATTATGGCAAGGACTTGTATCAAAAATTTGCTTTGGCAGATTTGTTGGTGCGTTTGTCGGATGTGCCTGGCGTAAAGTGGATTCGTTTGCATTATGCGTATCCCACCCAGTTTCCGTATGATATTTTGCCTGTTATTCGCGAGCGTGATAACATCTGTAAATACTTGGATATAGCCCTTCAACATAGTTCGGATTTGATGTTACAAAAAATGCATCGTGGTATTACTTGTGCCGAAACCGAGGCTTTGTTGCAACGCATTCGCCAAGAAGTTCCTGGAATTTGTTTGCGTACCACTTTGATGGTAGGACATCCGGGAGAAACCGACGCCGACTTTGAGGATTTGCTGGCGTTTGTCGAACGTCAAAAATTTGAAAGAATGGGTGCTTTTGCCTATTCGGACGAGGAAAATACGTATGCTAATTTGCATTACCAGGACGATGTGCCAGCCGAGGTAAAACAACAGCGATTGGATGCCTTGATGCGTTTGCAACAACGCATTTCGTATCAACACAATCAGACCTTGGTAGGAACACTGCAAACGGTGGTTGTCGATCGTATCGAAGGAGATTATTATGTGGCTCGTACACAATATGATTCGCCTGATGTGGATACAGAATGTTTGATAGCTTGTGCAGCTGGCGATTTGCAAATAGGATCATATTATTTGGTAAAAATAACCAAGGCAGAAGAGTTTGATTTCTATGCAGAAGTGCAAAACTAATGCATCGGACGACTAATAAATGCTATTTTTTAGAAAAATAGTGTTATATTTGCGTATAACCTTATAAAATAAATCTGTGAACAGCAAAGAATTAGTAGCAGAACTATCCCGTCGTTTGGGTAAGACTCAAAAGGAAATGGGAGTGTTGTTGCAGGTAACTGCCGATTCTGTGGTAGGTGCTTTGCAAGAAAGTACTACGATTGCCATGCAAGGATTTGGTAGTTTGGAAGTGCGTAAAAAGCAAGATCGCATCTTAATCAACCCTACAACCAAACAAAAAATGGTTGTTCCTCCCAAACTTTCCTTAATATTTAAGGTAGGTACTACGTATAAGCAAAAATTAAAAAATCTCACAACTCGTGGAAAATAAGAAAATATCCTTACAGGAATTAACCGATACCATAGCTGCGCAATCTGGATTCTCCAAGCGTTTTACCGAAAGTTTTTTACGTGAATTGGTGCTGGTCATTCAAGAAAACCTTGAAAAGGACGGTATCGTAAAGGTAAAAGGCTTAGGTACCTTTAAGTTAATTTGGAATGAATCGCGCAAAAGTGTAGATGTCTCTACTGGTGATAGCATTGTGTTGCCAGGGCATTACAAAGTTTCGTTTGTGGCAGATGCTACGGTTAAGCAACAAATCAATGCTCCGTATGCGCATTTGGACACCGTAATGGGTGGAGCGGAGATTATCTCGGAGGTAGAAGATGAGGATAAAGGAGAGTTGAGAGTTGAGAAAGGAGAAAGTAATGAGTTGCAGGATGAATTGATGAATGCTGAAATCAACTCACCAACTCACCAAATCACCGCATCACCAGAGCGCAGCGAAATAAACTCCGAATCACCGAATAACCAAATCACCGAATCACCAGCGCGAAGCGATTCAAATTCCGCCTCGCCAAGCAAAAAGAAATGGTGGGTAGCCATGGTGGTACTTATGTTACTATGCTTGTTGGGTGCAGCAGGCTTTTATTGGCGTAATATCCTAATACCGCAACAAAATACCATGTTGCCATCTCAAATTAAGGCTCCAGTAGTGGTAGTGCGTGTTGATACTGCCGAACAAGTATTAAAAGATACGCTCGATGTTTCTGACGCAGTAAACGAAGATACAGTAGCCGTGCCCGAGTTGACATTGGATACCTATACTTATCAAGATGCGCTCAATGCACCAGTGCGTGAGGTGGTAACCGTGATAGATGGTAGCCGTTTGACGATGGTCGCCTATCGTGCTTTTGGACATAAGGCATTTTGGGTGTATGTATATGATGCAAACCGAAAAGTGTTGCAAAGCCCAAATGCGGTAGAAAAGGGCATGCAATTGGTTATTCCCGATTTGCCTTTATCGATTGTAAATCCCAAAAGTCAACTTTGTATTGATAAGGCATTGGAATTAGCCAAACAATATTAATATCGAAAGATGCTATCATCATAAAATAGGGCAACCAATCGGTTGCCCTATTTTATGATCGTATGTTGCTATGTTATCGTTTTAAGCAGAAGTGACCGCTTATTTGTTGGTTGTTTTCGGGAATGGTAATTACGTACCAATAATCGTCCATGGGCATGGGGTGACCGTTGTAATTTCCGTCCCAACCTTTGTACTCAGAGCCTTTGATGGTGGCAAGTAGGCGGTGGTGGCGGTCGTAAATGCACACGTAGCCTAATTCGTAACTATCCAATCCTTCTACGTGCCATAGCTCGTTAAGGTTATCTCCGTTGGGCGAGAAAAATGCCATAGGAGTTACGGGTTGCAAGACAGTTAAGTCTAATTGTATAATACTGTCGCATGCACAAACCTGGGTTTTCAACTCCAATTTTCGGGTATATAGGCCACCTTCTAAATTTTCGGTATCAATGTTGAAACCATATTTGTTGTATATATCTCCTTTATTAACGTTGTCGCTAATTTTTTGAAGGTATGTGGGGTAAACTTGTAATTTAAGCGTAGTGGTGCTATCTAAGTGTTCGCATCCAGTTGCTTTGGATTTTACGGTAATGGTTTTGATAAGCTCTCCCGTATTTTGTGTTTCGGAAGCAGCAATTTCAAAGCCATGGTTTTCGTATTCACTGTTTTGACAAACTTTGTCTTCGATGGTAGGTTGAATCACCAAATACAATTGGTGAACTTGGCGTGTGCCGTCCTCGCCAATTTCTTCGTATTCGTAGAACCCAGACGAAGTGATGGACATGCTTCCGAATTCGTAGGGTTTACCAGCGGGTTGTAATACTTGTTTGCTATCTTCTACTTTACAATCTTCTGGGGTGATGTAGAAGATTTCTGTTACATTTCCGCTGCTACCTGCTCTTGTCGCAGTGCCACCTACTAACACTTCTTTGAAAGAAATGTTATCGATGATGTAGTCGTTGCCACTGTGGGTAGGAGTTTTGTTAATGATGATGAGCGATGCCGTTCCACTAATGGGCGATTCCCAATTCTCTATCACATAGTCCTTCCAATCGCCCGTAGCAAGTTGGGTAAAGTCCATAATAGGATAAGTGTCTGTGCCTTGTTTTAGGAGCACCGAAATGTTGGCAATATTCGTGCTGGTTGTACTCTTGGCAATGAACGATAGTTGGTAGGGTTTGCCTGCTTGTAGTGGCTCTTTTAGTACAGTTTCGTATTCCGAAAGATATGGATCGGTATCGTTGTGACGGAAGTCCCCATCAATTTCCAAGAAATATTGTCCGCCATTAGGAGCCGGTTTGGTGTGGTCCATTGCATCATCGGATAGGCGCACATAGCCATTGCCAGAGGGTGTTGTTCTGCTATCTGTTGGATCGTAGTCTAATTTAGAGGTGAGTGGTGCATTCACGTTAAACAACAAGTAGTCCGAAGTAAAACCACTATACTGACCGCCAGCAAAAATACCGTTTTCAAAATCGCCGTTTGCGACAAGCTCATTGCCAAATGTGATGGCAGGAGCAACAGGGGGTGGAGGTGTTGTGCTACCTGTAGGATTGGTGATAATACAGGTGTAAGTACGTACTGCGGTATTGTCTCCACCACGGCTAATGGTGGTAGTTAAGGTATTCGTAATCTCGGTAGAGGTGCTATTGTCTGGCAAAATCCAGGTATAGCTATCGCCTTGCGTGGTCGCGGTTAATTTAAATTCGCTATCCAAACATTTGGTCTCGTTGTGAGTAATTTTAGTGTCACAATCTTCTGTGGTAACCGTGATGCTTTCGCTGTTGTCGCAAGTTCCATTGGTTACCTTTAGGGTATAGGTAGTAGGACCCTCGGTAGCAGGTGCTGTTGTATTTAAAATAAGGTCAGAGCCTGTGGCATCACCTGTCCATGCGTAAG
Organism: uncultured Bacteroidales bacterium; assembly: GCA_937911935.1. Lineage (GTDB taxonomy): Bacteria > Bacteroidota > Bacteroidia > Bacteroidales > Paludibacteraceae > Enterocola. Next base: position 25,798 of record CALDQH010000041.1, read on the forward strand.
TAGGGCTGCTTCCTGCATTGCTCACGGTTGGCTCGATGCTAAAAGGATCGTTTAAGCAAGGTGTTGGAGCCGTTGGCATGGTGATGGTGGGCTTGGTATCTATTTTAAGTTCAAAACTTTCTAGTGTTTCTGTGCCACTTGTACTGGTGGTAGTTCCAAAGAAAATATCGTCCAATGCAAAGTCATTACCATCGTCTTCTGTGGTTTGGTTGATGATGTAAATGGTGCATGTTCCTGTACTAGTGGCTGTGTAGTTCGCAAATTTCTTATCGCTCCATCGCCCTTTAGTGGTAGGAGCAGAAAAACTAGAAAGTAGTGTTTTGACCCCGTTTACTTCGATATAAAAACTTAACTTTGGTAGTGTATTGGGGCGTGTGTCATACACTTTGTCGATGTTTGCGACATAACAACTGAATTGGTAGGTAACACCAGCTGTAATGTTGAGCCCTGATGCTTCCCATACTTTAAAATTGGAGCTATTCATCCCGTCGCAAACCAAGATGTTAGTACCATCGTATCCACGTGTAGGATCTGCATCGGATTGTACAAACTCAAAGTGGGAGGGTTTAACATTGGAGGCTTTGTCCTTGATACAAGTAAAACCACCGGGATAGGTGCCGTCGTTAGCATTGCAAATTAGCTTTTTGAAACGGTAGGTAATGCCGTCTTTTACATAGATACCATCATCGCCGTCGTAACGGGTCATGTTGCCGCAATCAAAGTTAAATGTGCCTGCTGATAGCAAGTTGCCCGTGCTGCTGGTGCTGCCGTTTTTATATACTTTACATAGGTATTTGCCTGCAGTACTAGGGGTATAGGAGTTGTCTCCACGTGTGGAAATTCTGTATTCGTAAACACCCGTGGTTTCATTTAGTTTATACCATAAGTATTCATCGCCGCCAGTATTGGTGGTGGTAAAAGCAGAAATGGTACTACCTTGGCAAATAGTGGATGCTGGATGCACCTTGGCAAATGTAGGATTGGTAATATCGTCGGTGCTGGCTCCTGCCCATGCAAAATTAGCACATAACAATGTCGCCCAAAAAAGGATATATTTTTTCATAGTTTAAGAGTTTCGTGTATTTAAAGTATGCAAAAGTACTTAAAACTTATTAGAGCATCAAATTTTGTCTTTACTTTTCCGTAATTTATGCCTAAAAAGTATCGTAAAAAACAGAATTGCAGGGGCAAAACCTTAAACAAAATTAAAATTCAGCATCCAATCGGTAGCAATTGCTGTGTTTGTTAAAAAAAGGTTATCTTCGCATCCTGAATGTCGTTTGTTGACTAAACAATTAAATAAATAATCATGGAAAAAGTAAGTTATGCATTAGGCTTAAGCATTGGAAATAATTTGCTAAGCAGTGGAATTAGAGATTTAAATATCGAAAAATTTACCCAAGCTATTCAAGATGTATTGGGTGGTGTTCAACCCGAAATGAGCTACGACGAAGCCAAAACCACTTTGGATAAGTTCTTTAGAGATTTGGCAGACAAAATCAATGCGCAAAACATTCAAGTAGGCAAAGAATTCTTGGAAAACAACGCTAAAAAAGAAGGTGTTGTTTGTTTGCCAAGCGGTTTGCAATACCAAGTGTTGCAAGTAGGTAATGGTAAAAAACCAGGCGCTACCGATAAAGTACGTTGTCACTATCACGGTATGTTGTTGGATGGTACCGTATTTGATAGCTCTGTGAATCGTGGCGAACCTGCCGAATTTGGTGTAAACCAAGTAATTCAAGGTTGGGTAGAGGCTCTTCAATTGATGCAAGAAGGAGCAAAATGGCGTTTGTTCATTCCATCGGATATGGCATACGGAGCACGTGGCGCAGGTCAATCGATTCCTCCTCATGCTACCCTTATTTTTGATGTAGAATTGATTAAAGTGTTGTAAGATGAAGTTTCATGTTTGTTTGGCTTTGCTCATGCTTTTGCCTTTGTCGGTGATGGCAAAGAAAAAGTCAACCAAAAATAAGAAAGCCCCCAAGGTAGAATTGGCTACCGAGATTGATTCGGTAAGTTATGCTTTGGGTGTACAATTGGGCGATAAGAGTGCCGAGGCCATTGCTAAACAAGAGCTGAGAGCCGATGTTTTTGCACGTGCTTATAACGATGCTTTGTTTGGAGCAGAAACGGTTATGACACCCGAATATGCCCGTATGTACTTGGATGCGTACGAAAAAAAATTGATACAACAAGAAAACGATGCACGTAAAAAAGAACAAGAAGCATTCTTTGCTGCCAATAAATTGCGCGAAGGTGTGGTAGAAACAGCATCGGGCTTGCAATACGAAGTAGTGCGCGAAGGTCAAGGCGAAAAACCCGGACCTAACGACAAAGTAAAGGTTCATTACGAGGGTAGATTGTTAAATGGAACCGTGTTTGATAGTTCCATTAAACGCGGAAGACCCATCGAATTTAAACTGAGTCGAGTTATTCAGGGATGGTCCGAAGGGGTGTCGTTGATGCAAGAAGGCGCTAAATATACGCTGTATATTCCTTATCAATTAGGTTATGGTGTACAAGGTGCTGGCGATGTTATCAAACCTTATTCGGCGCTTATTTTTGAAGTGGAACTTATAGAAATTGTAAAATCTAATAAATGATGAATATGAAAAAAACGATTTTATTATCGGCTATTTCGGCTGTAATGATGGCTGTGATAGGGACTTCGTGTCAACATACCGAAAGTGTTAAGATAGAAACGGCTAACGATAGTTTGTCGTATGCTGCTGGTATTGTTCAATCCAATGGCTTGATGCCTTTTTTGATTGATGCCTTTAAAGTAGATTCTACTCAAATTAATCAAATTATCAAAGGTATTAAAGCAACTGCAAACGATCCTTCGGAAGCAGAACGTGCAGAGAACTTGGGTTTATCAATTGGTACACAATTGTACGTGCAAGTTGTTCCTTCGCTTAACTTTAGAATGTTTAGAGAAGATTCGTTGCATTCGATCAATGCCGCTCGATTCTTAAAAACTTTTGTAGCAGCATCGAAAGGCGAAGCGGTTCCTTTTAACGAATCGGAAGCTCAACTTTATTTGACCACCCAATCGCGTGCCATTCATTTGGATTCGATTGCTATTACCCCCGAAATGTGCGATTCTTTGGCCATGGCGTATGGTGTGCTTCAATCGGAAGGGTTTACTACATTCTTGTCGGAGTCTAAAGGCATTACCGAAGATAACGCAGGAAAAGTTTACGATGCTTTATTATCGGTATTGGATGCTGATGCAGACGAAAAAGCTTATAACGTAGGTGTAAACATTGGTAGTCAACTTATCGACCAAGTAATTCCTTATATTAACAAGGAATTGATGAGCGAAGAAGATTTTAACAAAGATGCATTCTTTGCAGCCTTTTATGCTTCGATGCGTGGTGATGATTTGTTGATGGACGATATGCAAGCTGGTGCATACGTGCGTCAAGAAAGCGAAAAAAGATTTGCCTCTAAAATGGAAACCGAGTATGGCGAAAACAAAGCTGCTGGTATCGCATTCTTGGAAAACAACAAAAAACAAGAAGGTGTTGTGGTTACAGCCAGTGGTTTGCAATACAAAGTTATCAAACCAGGTAAAGGCGAAAAACCATCTGCTAACAGCACCGTAAAAGTACACTACCACGGAACGTTGATTGATGGTACTGTATTTGACAGCTCGGTAGAACGTGGAACTCCTGCCGAATTTGGCTTGAATCAAGTAATTGCAGGTTGGACAGAAGGTGTTCAACTTATGAGTAAAGGTGCTAAATATCAATTTGTTATTCCTTACGAATTGGCATACGGTACCCGTCCTATGGGCGAAATTAAACCTTTCTCTACTTTGATTTTTGAAGTAGAATTGTTGGATATTGTGAAGTAAATGATGATTTGGTGATTCGGTGAGTCGGAGAGTCGGTGATTTGGCGACGTACCGATAACCGAATGGAATAATCAATGAATCTTGCGAATAAATACCCTGTGTGTTGTTAGATGACATGCAGGGTATTTTCGTTTATTTTTTGTATTTTTGCGCCATGATGTTTGTAGATAAAGATACCATTTGTGCGGTTTCTACGCCTGCGGGAGTGGGTGGGGTAGCCATTGTGCGTATATCTGGTCCTGATGCGATTCGCATTGCGGATAGTGTGCTTTCTATGTCGAAACCATTGGCAGAGAAAAAAGCGAATACGGTTTCGTTTGGCAAACTGCTTTGCAAGTCAAAAGTCGAAAGTCAGCGCAAGCCGAGTGCAGAGACAAATTCATTTGGCTATGCCGAGGCGCATCCTGACTTCATGAGCGAAGCGAATAAAAGTCAAAAGTCACAAGTCGACTCACCAAATCACCAAATCACCGAATCGCCAACAGAAATCTTAGATGAGGTGTTGGTAAGTTTGTTTAAAGCTCCCCATTCGTTTACGGGTGAGGATGTGGTAGAAATTGCCGTGCATGGTTCGGTGTATGTGCAACGCGAAGCCATTAAGTTATTGTTGTCGGCAGGTTGTCGCATGGCAGACCACGGTGAGTTTACCAAACGTGCCTTTATGAACGGCAAAATGGACCTCTCGCAAGCCGAGGCGGTGGCTGATGTCATTGCATCACGCAGTGCAGCGGCTCACAAAGTGGCTGTAAGACAAATGCGTGGGGGTTTCTCGCGAAAATTGCAAACCTTGCGTGCCCAATTGTTGCAGTTTACCTCGCTTATCGAATTGGAGTTAGATTTTAGCGAAGAAGATGTCGAGTTTGCCGATCGAAGCCAGCTTAAAGCCTTATCGACCGAAATTGAGACCGATATAAATCGCCTGATTAACTCATTTTCTACGGGTAATGCCGTTAAAAATGGGGTGCCCGTTGCTATTGTGGGCGAAACCAATGCAGGAAAATCGACCCTGTTGAACCTATTGTTGGGCGATGATAAAGCCATCGTTTCGGATATTCATGGTACTACTCGTGATATTATAGAAGACACTACCGATATTGGTGGTATGTTGTTCCGTTTTATTGACACGGCAGGCATTCGTGAAACGTCAGACACCATCGAGAATTTGGGCATTAAACGCAGTTATGGCGCTATCGAAAAGGCGCAAATTGTGCTGTGGATGATTGATGCTACACAGGTAAGCGAACACATCGACTGGATGGCTACGCGCATTGTGCCCCGTGCCGAGGGCAAACAATTGTTCTTGTTATTCAATAAAATCGATAAACTATCTGACGAAGAACGCAGCGTATTAGAAGGCTTGTTTGCTGAGGTAGATGCACGTCGTTTTTACATATCGGCTAAATATGACCAAGGTTTGGACGCAGTGCGCGACGCCTTGGTAGAAGCATCGCATCTTACAGAAATTGACGATAACGATGTGGTGGTGACCAATATGCGCCATTACGAGGCATTGGTGAAAGCCCATGCTGCCATTGTAAAAGTGCAAGAAGGTTTAGCATCTGGCCTATCTGGCGAGTTCTTATCGATGGATTTACACGACTGCCTTGATGCTTTGGGTAGTATTGTCGGTCAAATATCGTCCGACGAAGTGCTGGGCGAGATATTTAGTAAGTTTTGTATTGGGAAGTAAGTAATTACTTTGTTACGGGTCTGATGGCCAAGCCGATGAAGTGGCCGCATGACCCCATTTCTCCTAAGGCTGCACCAAAGTTGTACATGTGAGCGCAGCAATTTCCTCTTCCGCTTGTAGGGGTTGATGTCCAATATACTCCACAACCATTGGCATCAATTAATTTGGTGCCTTCTTTAGAGCCTGTTGCTGGTAGGAAAATAGTTTGGTTATTGATGGTGCTTGTAAATTCTCTGCCCCAACGACCACCTCTTTGCACATACCTATCGTTGCAATATTCAAGTAGTTCGTTCATTTCTTCTTTGGTAGGCGTACGCCAACCTTCGCCCCATTTTAGGGTTGCCACATCGTAGGTTTTGTCGCCAGTAATGTCTGTCATTTGCTTGCCATCGGTGGTAGAATTAGCTTCGGTGTACGCAGACTTTGTGGTAGTCTCTCCCCAAGCGTAAAGTTTTCCTGCTTGTTCTGCAGAAGTGGCATCTACATTGCATGTAGCCCATTTTGTACCAGAAGGAAGACCTAGGTCTACCCACTCATGATTGCCGAGTTTGCCCTTGGTTGGGTTTTGGGCATAAACACAGTTAACTGCCATCGCCAATAATAGTGCAATGACTAAAAATAGATTCTTTTTCATATTTGATTTTGTATTATAAATTCCATTCTTTACGCAGTTTTTCTACTAAAATAGGAACGCCTACAGCACCACGTTCTTTGATGTGGGTGAGGGGATTGCTAATGATGGAGGTGTTGGGTGTGCCTGGGTCAACTAAATAAATAGGCACTTTTTCGTCGCGCATATAGTAAACCAATGAGGCTGCAGGATAGACAGCAAGGGATGTGCCCACAATGATTAAAATATCTGCTTGCTCTACAATTTTGCTGGCGAGCTGAAACATAGGAACATCTTCTCCAAAAAACACAATATAAGGGCGCAGAAGTGCTCCGTCTTTGGCACGTGCATCGAGACTTTGCTCCCATTCTTGCATCTGGTATATAAGGGTAGGATTCTTTTCGGAGCGTAGTTTCATGAGTTCTCCGTGCAGGTGTAATACACGGGTAGAACCTGCCTGCTCGTGTAGATTATCTACGTTTTGGGTGATGACGCAAACATCTGCCCATTGCTCCAAGTTGGCAATCGCAAGATGCCCATCATTGGGTTTCTTGGTTAATGACTCTTGGCGACGCATGTTGTAGAATTCGATAACCTTGTTTCTATTTATGCTCAGTGCCTCTGGCGTACAAACCTCCTCTATGCGATAGTTAGCCCAAAGTCCGTCGGCATCACGAAAGGTTGCTATGCCGCTATCGGCACTCACACCAGCTCCTGTAAACACTACTATTCTTTTCTTGTTTGCCACTGGAGCATTTATCCATGTTTCAAAAGCACGAATGGTTTCTGTGGGATTAACTTCTTTCATGGGGGTGTTATCTGATAAAATTTTCGATTGCAAAAATTAGGTGACAAAAGGCAAAAGCAACGCCAAGGAGGATGGCAGGAAGGTTCTTTCTGTCGATAGCAAAGAAAATAAACGACAAACAAGGGGGCAATGTAAGGAGCAAGATAACCCATGATGGGGTAATGCCGCTATAGTATAAAATCCAACCGATGTAATAGATAAGCAGGCAGGCTATAGAGGCAATGACAAAGGGCGAAAAGCCCAGTTTGCTTCTTTTGGTGTTGATTAAACACGCTCGTAACTATTCTCAACAAGAGTTCTAACTAGACCCTCTTTCAATGCTGCTTCACTCTGGGTAGTCATAAACTTTTATACTAGCAAAAATAATGAATCAATATGATTATACATTCTTAAGACTCTTATTACCTTGGGAATATTTTTCTCCCACAACATACCCACTATTATCTAATTCCTCCGTAATGTATGATGTTGTATAAATAACCTGATAATCATCATCAGAATATTCTGACAATTTATTTATCAAAACTCTTTGAAAATTTTGAGCTCTAGATTCCTCAATACCTTTATCCTCCATATTATCAGCAAAAATAAAATGAGGGTATCTCATAAATGGCAACTCCAACGATGACATAAACAAAGCAAAACGAGCTGCAATCTTAAGATAAAAATTAGAGCTGGCAGAATATTTTGAATACTTATTGGATAAATAAACTATATTGTTTGAAAAGTCAACAAAAAAATCGTCTGCATTGGTGAATTCTTGTTGCCTTTTATAATCATTCTGCAAAAAATATATTCCGAATTCTTTTATTTTATCATGCACTTCACTCCTCTTATTGTTTATATCATTATGCTTTGCTTTTATAAATCGCTCTGTTTTATTGATTGTTTTTTCAAGTTCCTCCTTACGTTGGATTAATTCCTCATAATAAATGGCTTTTTCCAACATAGTTCGATATTGCATGATTTCACCTTCTAGTAGACCTTTATTAAAAATCAAGTTATCAATTTCTTCATCTTGAGGACTACGCACATTTTCTAATTGATCTTGTAACAACTGCTCTTGTGTCTTTAAATCTCTCTTTAAACTTTTAAGTGTTGCTTTTGACAAAAGTAACTTACGCTTATTTTGCTCCAACACTAACTCTGACTCAGTTATTTGGAAACTCATTTCAAGATCATAACGTTTTGCTTGTTGTACTCCTCTCGTATTATCTATTGGAGATTTACACAAACGGCAATACCCAGTCTCTACATTGTCTTCCAATTTTGTAAGACACTCAGGACAAAATTCGAGCGTTAAATTCTCTAATCCTGTACGAAGCTGTATTGAGTTATTTAATGCTGCTTTTCGTTGTTTTAATGCTTTAATAAACAATATGGAATCTTCTATTTCGTTTTCGATTGTATCAATTATGTCCTCATATTCTTTGATCTTTTGACGCAATCTAAGAATTTTGTTCTTATAATCAATTACAATATAGTTTTTGGGAGTATCAACTTGTTCCCCGTTACGTTTACTTTGAATAATACTTGATAATTTTAGTATTTCCTGCTCTTTATAATCAATTACAGATGTTAAAAAAGCACTAGAGCACTCTTCTGCTAATGACAATGCAGATTTAACAGCATTTATGTCTAAGTTAATTAATGACAATTGCTTCTGCATATCTCTCAAAGAAAGTTTAGCCGCGTATAGGTCTGAGTCATAAATACCCATTAATAATTCGGCTGTAGTTTCTCTTGTTATTTGACTATCGAATGTTTCAAACATAAATAAAGAACCCGTAGGTGATTCCTGGTCAATATACATTAGCCTAAGCAACTGATGCATTGTAATATTATTATCACCTATTACAATTGGTAATCCCATTAACTCAAATAGAATGTTTGAGAAACTTTTAACTTTTTCAGTCGTTTTATAACCAAAATACTGAGATTCACATTCTCCACTAAGCGCTTCATTAAGTCCTCCCCAATATATACACATACCGACCATTGTTTCAACACGCTTATCATCTGACAATTTAATTTCGCGTCTAAGTGTTAAAACACAGCCAGAAATACATATTTCCACATAAACAAACTGACATTGTCTGGCTTGTGGCACAAAATCTACATAAGTACCTCCTAAACCATAAAATAAGAGATGTGTTATTGTTGATTTTCCACTACTATTATCTCCACGAATAATATTAACTCCACGATGGAAACATTCGTCATATGCAACCTTCCCATCTCTAGTTAAAATATACAAACGTTGTACAAATAAATTAGAAGCCATCGTATTTAGATATAAGTAGTTTAGTGCGTGATTTAAACCCATTATTACCATTCATCGGGAATGTCTTAAAAAATAAACATAACCACGACAATGTATTTTTCTCTTCCGTTGGAAGTTCGCTAACATGTTTGACTAATTCAATTAACTTCTCCTTATTCAGAATCTCTATCTCATTGTTTAACAACCTTTGTGCATTGAGTATTCCATAGGAAGATAGATATGTTAATGCCCCCATTTGATAAGGTCTTAATCTCTCTAAGAATTTACGACCATCATGAACTGTATCATATGGATTGTCTCCCTTAGTAATATATCGTTTTCTTAATTTCGCTATTTCCTTTAAGTCATTACCTAAACGAATCTCGTACACTTTTGATGGAAATAATAAATAAAAATCCCATATCCTCAATCTATCTAATTCGAGTATATCATTTTCTTCTAACCGCATTAAAATATGAATTATGCGATATATGCAATGATATAAATCGAACGCATGATTATACATTGTCATAATCTTTCCAGTTTATATGGCATCGACCTGTTAAATAATACACCATACCCAATACATCTTCTGCATCATAACATAAATAATCATCATTTGCTCCTTCTATATTTAATTTTTGAACAATCGGATCAATTACATTCTTAAGAACAGATGACATTATGATCTTTTTAGCTTCATTTGCCTCAATCAATGGTTTTACATAATCGTTAAACCTCATAAGTATATCAGCAAACAAATGGGAATTAATCCATTGTGCAGACTCATAGTATTTATACTTTTCTTGCTTCTTAGCAAATTTCTGCTTTTGACGAAGAGCTGTGGATATATCTAATTCCGAATGTCCTCCATCTTTCAACTTATTTTGCAGACCCTTACGCCCATCTAAAACAGTTTCAAAATATTCTAGATCCTCTATTGTCTTATCATATCGATGGTCATTTTCAATTTCAGCTGCTAAACTCTGAAACTTTCGTTGATACCATGTTATTGGCTGGTAATTATTATATACATTATTGATATCGCGTCCCGCGATATCGCCCCCAGCACATAAATCATTTTGTATTACAGCCATAATAACATATTAATTATTTATTGATATCCCTACCAGCTATATCCCCACTAGCTTTAATGTTTTTTTGTATGGTTTTGGTATTATCGCTATTGTTCTTATGATATATATGCATAGTTATTCCCCCTGATACAAAACCGACTATCGCAGATATGATTGCATCAAAATGATTTGAAATAAAATTTACCATATACACAAATTATTAATGATTAACAAAATTTGGTTGATGTAATTAATGTTCTGACATCAATATCTAATAAGTTCGCGATTTCTTGTAATTGAGCTATTGACGGCTGGGATTTATTAGAACACCATCTTGAGATCGTGTTCTCTGATTTACCCATCTGTTCAGCTAACCATCTATTGGTTTTCTGTTTTTCAACAAGTGTAACCTTTATTCTATTCATCACTATTTGTTGATTATTCGACATCTTAATTCAAATTATATCCATTAAATTATGAACAAAGTTACACTTTATTTTCCTTACAGCAAACTTTACGGACTATATAATTGTTGTAATAAGAATTATTTAAGTGAAGGTGTTGACTATTCCCCATATTTTTCGTAACTTTATAAGAAAATTATGAAATTATTTGAGGAATATAAGAACCATCCAGATAAGGCTGTTAGAGAAAGAGCGAACAATTGGGGCGCAGCAATAGGTTTGCAGAATGTAGATGGACTTAGTGTGTCTGAGTTTCTGATTCAACTTGCTCGACAACAAATTGAGGGCAAGGTTACTATGGAGGAAGTTACACAAAGGCTCAATGAACATTACAAGCATAGCAAACTATATAGTTCTACTTATGAGATTGTCCCTCCTAACTCAGAGATGTTCAAAAGAATGAAAGAGGAAAACGAACTCCGTAGATCAGAGATGTTTAAATAGAATCGAACTATCCAATACTATCAGATAGTTCAATTCGCTATAGTCATAATATTTTGTATTTGTGTTCATTACAAGGTACACCATTTTGACTTTTGGTTAAAATGGTCGTTTGACAGAGGCTTAATATTTACAACAAAATAAACTATTCCCGTATTCAGTTATCCACATTTTTGTAATAATTTAAGGAGTGTCAACTTTATCAACTACCCGATGTTACAAAAGATGTATATACACTTTTTGTTGCAACAATTTGTGTGGTCACATATTTTGTGGATACACGCATTCCCCAATTATATTTCTATAGTCTTCAGCTCATAGTTTGTGCTATACTCATCAAGCACAACAATATACTGTTTGATACCCATTCCTTGAGCAATATTCATTAAAAAATCTTTGTATCGTTTTTCCATATTGGGGCCATAGTATATAGCCTTTAAACAATCCAAATCTGGGATTTCCGAATAATCACTATCCTGTTGATATGGACACCTTGTAATAATACGCCATTCTCGTTCGTGGCTATATGCTCGGGAGTCTTTATAAAGATATGTTTTATACCAATGCAACAGATCAATTGGCCGGTCAATATTCTTAGCTTTGGTGTTTTCCATTACTTCACGCAGTATAATATTAATTACATTGTTAGTCGCATCATATCTCTTTTCAGAATATATGACAGGGAATAAATTTGAGTAATTTTTATTCTCTTGTTCACATTCTTGCTGTTTTGGACAAGCCAAACAACCTTGTAATAGATAATTTGTAAAGTCATACTCGAGAGCATAGCCTTTATAACCATCTGCATACTGGTCCCACATATATAGTGACTTTACGTCTTCCGTAAAACATGCGATTTTTGTAAATCTGTCTCGACGCATGGTTTCGATGTAGTTGCTAATTCGACTATGTAATAGTTCCTTAAAACTATTCAAGTTATTTAATAAATAGTTTAGCCTGTCATCTTTTGATGTTATAGATAAACGATCTTTTATGTTTTCAATGATATCATTACTATAAAGATTTTCTAATACTTTAGTTTCTAGAGATGCTTTTAATTGTGTTGGATAAATTGCATCATATTCAATTGCATATGCATAACAAATAAATTCGGCA